>JAZFUB010000161.1:0-12488 GCA_036447015.1 Thermoguttaceae bacterium
AATAACTTCCCGATTCAGTTCTTGGGTGTTGGCTTTGAGCAGTGAGCTTTGAGCTTTGAGTCATGGGCTTTCTCACTGCTCATAGCTCAAAGCTCACTGCTCATTGCCAAATAGGGAAGTAATTCCTGTACGAGTTCTAAGCGTCATCTCCCAACCGTTTAGCGGTCGCCGGCACGGCGACATGAAGCGGAAAACACTCTTTGCCGACAAAGCCGCCGTACCGGCGGCAGCTAAACGGTCGAATGTCTCAACCGTCGGGCATGTAGAGATCATCAAGCTTGGTCGGATCGGCTCGGAAGCCCGTACCGCTCGGCTTGTCAGGATCGTGGTACGCCGCCCTGTACCACTCGTTCTCGGTCAGGATGACTCGCCGTCATTTCCCGTCACCCCACCGTTGCTGTTGACCGCACAGCGAAGTATAATTGCGTCAACGCATAAGCCGGGCATTGATGCACGACACGCCTTCTGTCAGACAGCGCGCCGATTCCGTTGACGCGTGGAAAGGAATGAAATCATGAGAACCTTGGGACTGCTTCTATCGTTTTACTTGTTCGGCTCCGTCATCGCTCCTGCGCTTTGTGCCGAGGATGCGTCACCGCAAAGGGCGAGAGAGTCGGCCGGGATCGCCGGCTACTCTTTGAGCAAGGTTCAGCGTTGGCTGCACGAAGCGGCGCTGAAGAAGATCGAACCCGACACGGGCCTCTACCATCCCGACGGGGCGTTCAACTATCAGGACGCCTGGGCCGACTGCTACCCGTTCTTGGTCTGGGCCGCCTGGGCTACGGATCAGGAGGCGCTCAACGGCCCGGTCCGCCGCGCCCTGCACGCCGAGATCGAGCATTGCCCCGAGGGTTATTTTGCGGATCCCAAGAACGCGTTCGGCGGTAGCGAGTACGTTAAGGACGGACTGGTGGCCATTGTCGAGGTGACCGGAAAAGACGAGTGGTTCGAGCGCATGAAAGCGATTGAGGACCAGATATGGAGCCAGCCGGCCGTCGAAACTTCTTATGGCAACATCCCGTCGACGAACGTCGAGATCAACGGCGAGCAACTCCAGGTTCTCGCCCGGCTGTACACGATGACCGGAGAGAGAAAGTACCTCGAGTGGGCCGAGCGTATTGCGGACTACTATCTCCTGCCTGGCGACTTCGTGCCCACGCGGCTTCGCGACCACGGTTGCGAGATCATCGGTGGGCTGGGGTTGCTGCTTGGCGTCGAGTCGGAGCACAATCCCCGGAAGGCGAAGATCTATCAGGCGCACATCAAAAGGATGCTCGACGAGATCCTCGAACGCGGCATCAACGAAGACGGGATCATGTACAACACGCTGGGACGCCCCGGCTCGATCAGCGACGGCTGGGGATACAACTACGTCGGATACCTCTGCCACGACATGGTTGCCGACAAGCCGGTCTATCGCCAACATATCGAGCAGACCCTGCGCAACCTGGCCAAGCCGCTCTACAAGAACTACCGATGGGAAGGCAACTCGATTGACGGGTACGCCGATTCGATCGAAGGCGGGATCTACATCCTCAACCGGCTGCCCGTTGCCGAGGGACTGGCGTGGGTCGACCAGGAAATGGCCGCGAACGTGGCCCGGTCGAACGAGCCGTTGGAGACGGCAAGGCTCTGGGGTACGATGAAGCTGGAGTCCAACGGCGTGCGAACCGTGATCATGCACGCCCTGATGCACACGCGAGGCCTGATCGCGCGTCCCTGGCGACAGGACCTGACCCTCGGCGCATCCGAAACCAGCGACGGACTGACGGTGGTCATGAAGGCCCGGAAGGATTGGTCCGGCAAGCTGGTCTTCGACAAGCCGCGACATCGAGTCTCGATGGGCTTCAAGAGAGACTGGCCGCGGATGAACACCATGCCCGAATGGTTCACCGTCGAGGCCGACAAGAACTACGTCATCAAGATCGCAGCAGACGGATCCGAGAAGACCTACAGCGGCAAGCAACTCCAAGACGGCCTGCCCATCAAGCTGGCCGCCGGCGAAGAGATGCTCCTGCGGGTCGGTCGGTAACGTAGGGTGGGCACTGCCCACCAAAACTCGCTTGATGTCCCCCCCTTGGTTCTTGGTGGGCGGTGCCCACCCTACGATCCACTTGCCGACCAGAGCGGTTCGAAACGCGCCTGGCAAGCCCGGCCGCTAAACGACGATGGCGTAGCGACACGTAAGTTCCGGGGTTCATATCTGAATAGGCGGCAGACTTGCAGACGCGATCCCGCGGGGCTACAATACCGGAAAACACACTCTGACGTAAGGAGAATCGACGATGACGCGAAGGATCCTGTGCGGGACGAAGCTTGCCCTGCTGGCCGCTCTGTTGGCGGGAGGTACGACGACGGTTGCGGCCGAGCCGAACGACGAGCCCTGGTGGCCCCAGTTCCATGGCCCCAATCGCGACAACATGTCGACGGAAACGGGCCTGTTGAAGCGATGGCCCGAGGGTGGACCGAAACTGGTCTGGAAAGCCACGGGCATCGGCGACGGCTATGCGATGCTCTCGATTGCCGACGGACGGATTTTCACCTCGGGTGACTTCGACGACGACGAGAAGGTTGTGGCGCTGAACCTCGACGGCAAACTGCTTTGGAAAGTCAATAACGGCGAGAGCTGGACCGGCCCCTATCCGGGCGCCCGGACCACGCCGACCTATGACGACGGTGTGCTCTACCACATGAACCCGCACGGCCGGCTTACCGCTCTGCAAGCCGACTCGGGCAAGTCGGTCTGGTCGGTCGACTTGAGAGCCCGATTCGGTGCCCGATTCGGCATGTGGGCCATGGCCGAAAACGTGGTCGTCGACGCCGATCGAGTTCTTTGCGTGCCCGGCGGGACCAAGGCCCTGGTGGCGGCGCTGGACAAGCGGACCGGCAAGACGCTTTGGATCAACCACGACCTGGACGAAGTGGCCGCCTACTGTTCGCCCGCCGTCGTCACCTACAAGGGCGTGCGGCAACTGATCACCTTGACCCAGAAATCGGTCGTCAGTATCGCGGTCGACACCGGAAAGCTCCTCTGGTCGCATCCCCACGTGACGCGCCACGACCAGAACATCAACACGCCGCTGTTCCACGAAGGGTACGTGTTCCTGGCCAGTGGGCACTCCGGCGGAGGGCGATTGCTGAAAATCAACGACGACGTGAGCGGTGCGACGGAGATCTGGTATCGCAAGGAACTCGACAACTGCCACGGAGGCGCGATGCTGCTGGACGGTTGCCTCTACGGCAGCGCGTGTCGCGCCGGTGGAAAGATGTTCTTCTGTGCCGATTTCCTCACCGGCGAGACGCTGCACAGCGACCCCAAGATGGCCAAACTGTCGTTGACCCACGCCGACGGTCGGCTCTACGGGCTCAGCAACACGGGCCGGATGTTGCTCATCGCGACCAAGCCGGGCAAGTTCCAAGTCGTCAGCGGGTTTCGCGTGCCCCGCGGAAGTAGCGAACAATACTTGGCCCATCCGACCATCTGCGGCGGACGCCTCTACATTCGCCACGGCGACGATCTTTACGCGTACGATGTGAAAGCTCGCTGATAGCGTGTCGGAAAGTCGTGTGCTACTGCTTGCTTGCGGCGACCGGCCGGGTCGTGCGGACCTATGACAAGACCCGTTTCACGGACGAGATCCTGGTCGAAGACGGAACCCTGATTCTATCGGTCAACGAATCGCCCCAGAAAGCGGCCCCCGTCGAAGATCATCCGCCGGTGAAAAAGTCGGTATGCGCCGTCGATGCCGAGACGGGCAAGCTTCTTTGGAAGTCCGAGCGACATATCGGCGTGGGTAAATATTCGCCAAACCCGTTCTAACTGTCCGATGGGCCTCCGAGCCCGTCGATCCGGGGTTGTCGACGGCCTCGGAGGGCCATCGTACGCAACCACGGGGCGGGCTCTCAGACGGGTTGGGCGAGTGTTTACCGGCGTGGCGGCATAACCCTTGACATAGCAAGCCTTTACATCTCAGGTGGCGTGTCGTCTTTTGAGGTAGAGAAACCAAGTACCGGTGCCTCTTCTCTATTCCGCGCCTACTTTCATCGATTCGCCTTGAAAGACGGGACCAGAGAAGAGGCACTGGTACTCCGCTGTCGCATTCCGGACGTGAATCCGCCCACATATTCTGCCGAGGAGCCATCTCTTCTTCCAGAGCGGTGCCGACGGCTACGAACTGGCCGCCATGCAGCGAGAGCCGGTCGAGGCTCGTCGTCCGAACGAATTGGACGCCAAGATCAACAACCGATGGACCGCGGCAGGCAAAAAGATCTGGTCGCTTCAGGTGCCCGTGCGTCCCACGTCGATGTTGCTGACCGGGGAAACGCTGTTTGCCGCCGGCACACCCGACGTGATCGACCCCGACGAGCCTTGGGCCGCCTACGACGGCAAACGGGGCGGCGTTCTCTTGGCCATTTCGGCTGCCGAGGGAGAAGTCCTGGCCCGGTATCGACTCGACGACGCACCCCGCTTCGACGGCCTCGCAGCCGCTGGGGGACGCCTGCTCCTCGCGACCAACAAGGGCCGAATCCTCTGCTACGGCGACCAGTAAGACCCCGGCCGCACGATTGTCGCGTTTCCCCGGCAAAAAGCTTGCGTTACTTGCCGATTTCGCATAGAATAACTCCAGAATGGGGTGAGTGTTACCCTCGGCGCAGGGCGCACCGTGTGGGGAACGGAGCGGAGAAATCGTTATGTTGCAATCGGTCTCGGATCGCTTGATCGGAGAGTTTGCCCGGCTCGATCCGGCCGATTCTCGATTTGCCGTCGATGTCGTCGACCGTCTGCTGACTGCGGCACGCACCCACCGGGCGAGCGACCTGCATCTTCAGCCGACCTCGCGGGGCCTCGATGTACAGTTTCGCATCGACGGCGTGCTGCGAAGGATCACGACCTTTCCGCCCGAGGTCGCACCGAACATCGTCTCCCGGCTGAAGGTCCTGGCCGAACTGCTCACCTATCAGACCGATCTGCCGCAGGAAGGTCGAATCCGCCTGTCAGGCAGTGATGGGGCGTCCGGCAGCAACGGATCGCCAGGCAACGACGGCGAGGATCGCTCTTCGGAAGACACCGGCGTGGAAATGCGAGTGAGCACCTTTCCCACGCTACACGGCGAACGGGCGGTCGTGCGGTTTTTCGGTCGCGACGGACGGTTCGAGCGACTCGACGATCTGGGACTGCACGACGACCTGGCTATGCCACTGAGCGAACTCTTGGGCCAGACGTCCGGTGCGATCCTCGTCTCGGGCCCCGCCGGAAGCGGCAAGACGACCACGGCCTACGCCTGTCTGCGCGAATTGGCCGGAAGGAATCAAGGGGCAAGAAGCCTCGTCTCGATCGAGGATCCGATCGAGGTGGCCGTCGACGGCGTGGCCCAATCGCAGGTCAACCCGACGGCCGGGCTCGACCTGGCTACCGGCCTTCGGTTCCTGATGCGGCAGGACCCCGAGGTGATCATGGTCGGCGAGATCCGCGATCGGGCCACCGCCGAAGCGGCCCTGCAAGCCTCGTTGACCGGTCATCTGCTACTGAGCACCTTCCACGCAGGCAGTGCGGCCGAAACGGTCGGCCGCCTCTCGGATATGGGCATCGAACCGTACGTCCTGCGCAGCGGCGTGTTGGCCATCCTCTGCCAGCGACTCGTCCGCCGGTTGTGTTCGTGTGCCCGAGAGAGCGACGATGCCGACGATCTTCTGGGCCTGTCGGTCGGGCACGCCATGGTGCCGGTCGGATGCGAGGCGTGCGGAGGGACCGGATATCGCGGCCGCTTCCTCCTGGCGGAAATGCTGGTGACGACACGCACGGAGTTGGGCCGCGCGATCCTGTCGCGATCGGATTCGGCCCAGTTGGAGCAGTTGGCCGTCGAGTCGGGAATGGTCACACGTTGGGATCGGGCCCGTCGGGCCGTCGAGGCGGGCGAAACCAGCCCGGCCGAGGTGCGTCGGGTCCTCGGAATTGGCAAGATGGGAGTTGAGCGGTAGAGCCGAAGTACGAAGAGATTATCGAGGAGTCAAACACACGAGAACACACCCTTCCAAGCCCACCGACGGCGGTCGGTGGGACTGAACGAGTGCAGACGCCGGGTCCCACCGACCGCCGTCGGTGGGCTTGGAAGGGGAATGCTGAATTGAACGGAAATGCCCAAAAAGTGTCGAACACCGAATCGCCACAGCCGAGCGGGATCACGCTCGACGAACTGATCGCTCTGAACGCCGAGATCACTTCGCTGGTCCGGGCCGGCGTTCCGTTGGAGCCGGCGCTGACCGAGTTGGGGCATGATCTGCCGGGTCGGTTGGGGCAAATCGCCCAGGCGGTCGCCCAGCGGAGCAGCCTCGGCGAGCCGTTGTCGAAGATCGTCTCCGAGCAATCGGCCGGTTGGCCACCCATGTATCGGGCCGTGGTCGAGGCCGGGTTGAAGACGGGCCGACTGCCCGCGGCGTTGGAGGCCTTGGCCGGCTCAGTCCGCCGGATCGCCGAGACGCGGCGTAGCGTGGGCATGGCGATGCTCTATCCGCTGATGCTGTTGCTCCTGGCCTGGGCGTTCTTCGCGATGTTTGCCGGTGCGATCGCTCCGAATCTGTTGTCTGGCTTTCGTGGGCTGGACGTCCCCGGCGGCAAGTATTTCGAAATGATTGCCCACGCGGGCCGCTCGGCCGGCTATTGGGGGCCGGCTGGGCCGATCGTTATTCTGCTCTTGGCCGCCTTTTGGTGGCACTCCTCGGGCCGCGCCGGCATCGTCGAATCGCCCCGCAGCGGTCGGTTGTTGGGCTGCATGCCGTGGACCGCCCGACTGTTGAGGTGCTCGCGCGTGGCTACGTTTGCCGAAGTGTTGGCCCTGCTGGTCGAGAATCGCGTGCCCCTGCACGAAGCGATCCCGTTGGCCGCACAAGCGTCCGGCGGTCGAGAGACGGTTGCCGAGGCCCGGCGTATCGCCGACGCGTTGAAGAGAGGCGAACCGCTTCGGGGAAGGGGAGACAGTTGGAGTTTCCCGCCGCTGCTCTGTTGGCTGATGGCCACCGGCGGGCGGCACGACGCCCTGTTGCCGGCACTGCAACACGCGGCCGAGACCTACCGGCGGCGTGCCCGACGCCAGGCCGATATGCTCCGCATGTTTCTGCCCGTGGTGATGATCGTGGGCATCGGCGGAACGGCCGTTCTGGCCTACACGCTGGCCCTTTTTCTGCCCTACGCGGCGATACTCCACGAACTGGGGAGACCGTAGCGAACATGTCCGACGATCGTAACAAAGACGCCGAACCCCGAGCAAAGCTCTCTGCCGACGAGGCGACCGAGTTGGCCTCGCAGGTTGCTTCGCTGGCCAAGGCCGGTTTGCCGTTGGAGTCGGGCTTGCGAGCGCTGGCCGACGAACTTCCCGGTGGACGATTGCCGCAGGCGCTGCGTGAGATTTCGCGTCGGCTGCAGGGCGGTGCTTCGCTCGAATCGGCGATCAAAGCGATGGGCCCCCGATTTCCCGCCCACGTGCGCGGCCTGATACTGGCCGGCACGCGCAGCGGCCAATTGGCCGAGGTGCTCGAGGAGTTCGTCGACCTGCACCGAAGCCAAGAGGAACTCCGCTGGCGTGTTTGGCTGGCAGTGGCCTATCCGCTCCTGCTGCTGGCGATGTTGTCCGGACTGGCCGTTCTTGCCGACCGGTTCATCGTCGACGAATTCGTCCGGATATTCGACGACTTCGATGCCGAATTGCCCGTGATGACGCAAGCCGTGATTACTCTGTCGGGTCCCTGCTCGTGGTTGATGGTGGCGGCAACGGCGGGGTTGGCGGGGATCGTGCTGCTGCTGACGACCCCGATTCCCGGTCTTTCGCTCCTGCGTCGCCCGCTCTATGCCATTCCGGTAATCGGCCCGCTGTGGCGCTTCAACCGTTGGTCGCAATGCTGTCGCCTGGTCGGCATGTTGGTGCGGCTGAAGGCTCCATTGCCCGAGGTGTTCCGTCTGACGGCCACGGCCGTCGGCGACCCGTACCTGGCAAAGCGTTGTCGCGACGTGGCCAACGACCTCGAGGCGGGCCATTCGCTTGCAAAGAGTCTGATGTCGCGGCGCAGATTTCCGCTCACGATGATCCCGCTGATCGAGTGGGGGCAACGAACGGATGCATTGCCCGAGGCCTTCGAAGCCACGGCCGAGATGCTCGAAGGGCGGGCGGAAACGCAAGCGGGCCTGTTGACGGCCATGCTCCTGCCGATCACCCTTTTGATCCTGATTACGTCCGTCGGCCTGTTCATGGTCGCGATGTTTATGCCCTTGATTTCACTGATCCAGAACTTGACTTAGCCGCCGACTGGAATTACGTAAGCCTTCAGAGGCGAACGCCTTATGTTTATCGCAATGATCATAATTGTTCTTGGAATCCTCAGCCCGGTCATCCTGGTCGAAGTCCTGATCCGACGTCGACGCGCTCAGCAACAGGCCCTGCTGTGTGTGATGGCCTCGGCCGCCGAACGTTTCATTCCGTTGGTTTCCGCCGTCGAGGCGTTCGCTCGCGACGAGGGGGGCCTGTTCGGACAACAGACGGCCCACTTGGCTCGGTTGCTTCGCGACGGTGTGCCGCTGCCCGTTGCCATGAAGCAATCCTGGACGCTCTATCCGATGGAGATCAAACCGATTCTGCACGTCGGTCAGGAATCGGGAGCCATGGCGGCCGCTCTGCGCCACGCCGCTTCACGGCAAGACGCCTATCGAAAGGTGCTGGGTGAGGTGGCCGGCAAACTGGCTTATCTTTTCGTCGTCGTCTTCTTCGCGATCAATATCCTGACGTTCGTAATGCTGAAGATCGTCCCGTCGTTCCAGAAGATCTTCGAGGACTTCGACGCCGAACTGCCGCCGCTGACACAGACATTGATCGATGTCTCCTCGTGGTTCGTCCCTTTCGGATTCTTCTCCTTTCTGATAGTTCCGGCCTTCTGGGCGGCGATCGGCTACACAGTCCTGCGCTACTACGGCTGGATTCACTGGGATCCACCCGGGCTGAGCCGCTTGGCCCGCCGGCTCGATTCGGCCGTCATTCTCGACTCGTTGGCTCTGGCGGCCGAGCGTCAAAAACCGTTGGCTGCCACGCTGGCCGTCCTCGCCAACACGTACCACAAGGGAGACATTCGCGGCCGGCTGCACAATGTCGTTTGCGACATCAACGCGGGAGCCGATTGGTGCGACAGCCTTGCGAAACGAGGCCTGGTCACGCGTGCCGACCGGGCCGTACTCCAAGCCGCACAAACGGCCGGAAACCTCCCCTGGGCGCTGCGCGAAATGGCCGACAGCGGTCGGCGACGACTCGCCCTGCGGCTCCAAGCATGGGTGCAAGTGGCCTATCCGCCGGTCATCTTGACGCTCGGGGCGTTCGTCGCCTTCGTCGTCGTTGCACTGTTCCTACCGCTGATTCATCTGACCATGGGATTGACGTAATGATGCACCGGCGCGCGATGACACTGCTGGAAACGATCGTAGCCGCGGCAATGCTGACGGGCATCATGACCGTCTGTCTGCAGATGCTCAGTGTCGTGGCCGCCCAGCATCGGGTGACCGAAGCACGGCAAATGGCGATTCGCGAGGCGGCCAACACGATGGAACGCCTCAGTGCCATGCCCTGGGACGAACTTGCGACCGAGACTCTTCAAAGTGAAAAACTCTCCGAATTGGCAACCCAACGGTTGACCGGGGCCGAGTTGACCATCGACATCACCGAATCGTCCGACCCGCTCGATGCGAAACGGATCGCTCTGTCGATCCGCTGGAAGGACCGGGCCGGACAGTTCGTTCGCCCCGTGAAACTGACCGCCTGGAGGGTTCGCTGATGAAGCGACGGACTGCATACACGCTGGTCGAATTGATGGCCGCCATGGCAGCCGCGTCCGTGCTCACGGCCGTTGCCATCGGACTGATCGTGACCATGCTGCGCAGCGAGGGCGTCGCGCGAGATCACATCCGCCAAAGTGCCGTGCAGGGCCGGTTGGCCGACCAGTTTCGTCGCGACGTCCACGCGGCCGAGGCAATCGACATCGATGGCTCCGGGCTCGTATGGACCTTGACGCTCGGCCCGGAACATGAGGTCACCTATCGGGTCGAATCGAATCGGCTCGAACGGACGGAGACGGGCGATCCGAGCATACAACGACAGGAAACGTACGTCTTGCCGCCGGATCATACGGCCACGCTGGAGATGCTCGAACCGACCGATCCGCCGATCGTCAGTCTGTCGATCGTTCCCACAAGCAAGACGATCGATGCGAAGCCGAGGCCGACCGTTCAGTTCGACGCGATATTGGCGGCCGACCGTCGCTATGAAGAACCTGCCGAAGAAGAGGACTCCACCGAAGAGGAAACCGATGGCTAACAGTCCATTGAGCAAAAGGGGTGGCACACGCGAAGGGCGTATTGTCCCGCCACGCCATGGTGCGGTCCTAATCATGGTTCTGGCCTGCGTTGCCGTTGCCTCGATCGTCTTTATGTCGATCGTCAAGGTGGTGAGTGTCGAACGGCGATCAATACAAAAGGAAACGTGGCGACTGCAAGCCACCTGGCTGGCCGAGTCGGGGTTGCAACGGGCCGCCGCGCGATTGGCCGCCGACGCCGACTACGCTGGCGAGACGTGGAACCTGACGGCCGAGCAACTCGGCCTGGACGACGCGGCCGTCGTCGAAATCGAGGTGGACGTGCTGCCTGATACGCCCAACCGACGGACCGTTCGCGTTCGGGCCGACTATCCCAACCATCCGCAACACCGGTGCCGCTACACGAAGAGCGTGGCCATCTGGCTACCGGCACCGGAAGACAGCGGCGCCCCCGAAGGCGGCGCCGATTCGAACACAAGCGAGGAAGAACCATGAGACAACACAACCGTCGCGGTTTCACCCTGGTGGAGTTGCTGGTCGTGATCGCCATTATCGGAATCCTCATCGCCATGTCGATGCCGGCGGTCCAAGCGAGTCGCGAGGCCGCGCGCCGGATCGCTTGCCTGCACAACCTCACGCGGCTGGGCATCGCCCTGCAGGACTATCAGTCGGCCCATGAGTCGCTGCCCCCGGGCGTGACGAATCCCGAGGGCCCCGTGCGAAACGTTGCCGAAGGGATCCACACCGGTTGGATCGTCAGCCTGCTGCCCTACATCGACGAGCAGCCGACGTTCGAGTCGTTCGATGCCTCGGTCGGGGTCTATGACGAGAAGAATGCTCCGACTCGCGGCATTCCGATCGGCTTGCTGCGATGTCCCTCGTACAACGGCCCCTACCGGTTGGAAGCCGCCGGAGCGGTCAATAGCAACTATGCCGGATGTCAACACGACGTGGAAAAACCGATCGACGAGGACAACCAGGGCGTGCTGTTCCTCAATAGCCAAATCCGTAGCGAAGACGTCACCGACGGCGTGACCCACACGATCTTCCTCGGCGAGAAGCTCGGCAACGAGGGGGAACTCGGTTGGATGTCCGGCACCCGGGCAACCCTGCGCAACACGGGCACCCGATTGAACCGAACACCGGGCGACTATGGCTACATCGATCGAAGTGTCGTGGTCGATGCCAACGAGGACGGTGACGGCGAACCGGTGCGGAACCCGACCGAGGACGAGCTGTTCGTCGGCGGCTTCGGCTCGTCGCACGCGGCCGTGACGAACCTTCTCTTCGGCGACGGCGCGGTGCGGTCCGTTTCGAACAACATCGAGCCCGCCATTCTCCAGCAGCTCGGCCACCGAGCCGACGGCAAACTGCTCGCAGACGGCCCGACTCGCGAAGCGTTGTAGTTGGGGCTAACGTGAGTAACGTGTGTCCCGTTAGCCGGTGGGCAAGCCCCTCGTTGTTCTACACAAATCCCGCCGGCTTGCCCGGCGGATCGTTCGGTTTTCTGCTACACACGGACTGCCCCGGTAGCTCCGGAATCCCGCCGGCGTGCCCGGCGGGTGGTTCGGCTTCTCACTACCCAGGAATGAGGCCGCACTTGACCCTAGTGAAAAACCGAATGATCCGCCGGGCAAGCCGGCGGGATTTGGACTTGGCAAACGCAGTCTTGGCGTAGCGGGAAACCGAACGATCCGCCGGGCAAGCCGGCGGGATTTCGACTTCGCTTCGAGTGGAACTTGTGTAGAACAACGAGGGGCTTGCCCCCGGGCTCCCCGTGGCCGATGGCATACGCTAGGATAGAGGATTCCCGACGTGGCTTGAAGCCACAACCGGTGGTGTGCATAAGATCCGCACGCCGAATGACAAGAACCTCTGACAAGAACCTCTGACGTCAACCTTTGACGTCGGATTCCAAGACCAAAGCCCCATTTCGCCCCGCCGATGATCCTCTTCGATGCGAACAACGTGAGAAAGTATTTCGGTCCTGAGCCGGTCCTCGACGGCGTGACGTTCGAGGTTCGCGCCGGAGAACGGATTGCGTTGGTGGGGCCTAATGGCTGCGGAAAGACGACGCTGCTCCGTATTCTGGCAGATCGCGAGCAGCCCGACGGGGGGTCGTGCCAGGCCCGAGCGTCGACGCA
>JAZFUB010000162.1:0-3736 GCA_036447015.1 Thermoguttaceae bacterium
ATCCCACACCTGCGAACCTCCCTTTCCGTTAATGTGTCCTTTCCGGACAGGAAGAATTTCCTTGCCATGGCGGGCCGTGGGGGAATGGTTGGATTTGCCGCCTCCCCATACAATGCCACACGGTACAATGCCATGGGCGTATAGTTGTCTGGGAGCCATCGCAAGCGGTTGGGGTTCGTGAAAATGAACAAGCGACGCAAGAGTCAGGGACGCAACCGTAGCGATCGGCCGTCGAACCGGCCGTCGACGCCCAAGCCCGGTTATGGCGGGCCGTTGGAGCGGATCGATGAGACTTGCTGGCGGATCCCGAAGGATTACAAAATCGGCATGCAGGTCGAGGGGCGTGTCTTTGCCGATGAGAAACTGATGGCCCAGATTCGGGCCGATCAGGCGCCCGAGCAAGTGGCCAACGTCGCTTTTCTGCCCGGCATCCAGATGGCCAGTCTTGCCATGCCCGACATCCACTGGGGCTATGGATTCTGTATCGGCGGCGTCTGTGCGACCGATCCGGCCGAGGGCGGCGTCGTTTCGCCCGGCGGGGTCGGCTACGACATCAACTGCGGTGTGCGGCTGGTCCGTTCGAATCTGCGGATCGAGGACGTGCGGCCGCGCATCCGGCAACTGACCGAAGCGCTGTTTCGCCGGGTTCCCGCCGGTGTGGGACGTGGTGGCTCCTATCTGTTCGACGGCAAGGAACTTCGCCGGCTGATGACCGAAGGGTCGGCCTATCTGAAGACTCGCGGCCTGGCGACCGACGGCGATCTGGACCATACCGAGGCCGGCGGTTGCCTGAAGGACGCTCGGCCCGACTTCGTCAGCGAACGGGCCTTCAAGCGGGGCGGCGATCAGTGCGGTACGCTCGGCTCGGGGAACCATTTTCTTGAGATCCAGGTGGTCGACAAGATCGTCGACGAGAAGGCGGCCCGGGCGATGGGGCTCGAAGAAGGGCTCGTCTGCGTGATGATCCACTCCGGGTCGCGGGGCTTGGGTTACCAGGTGTGCGACGACGCGCTGAAGAAACTGCGCAACGTGCCGGCCAAGTACGGCATTGAGCTGCCCGACCGGCAACTGGCCTGCGCACCGGTCGACAGCCCGGAAGGGCAAGAGTATCTCGGCGCGATGCGTTGTGCGGCCAACTATGCCTGGGCCAATCGGCAGTTGCTGATGTGGCAAGTTCGCGAAGTGTTCGCCGAGTTCTTCGGGCAAAGCTGGGAGTCGCTGCAGATGGGCCTGATCTATGACGTGGCACACAACATCGCGAAAATGGAGCATCACGAGGTCGCAGGCCGGCGGAAGGAACTGTGCGTACATCGCAAGGGAGCCACTCGGGCATTTCCGGCAGGTCATCCCGAGGTGCCGAGCCAATATCAGGCGATCGGCCAACCGGTCATCATCCCCGGCGATATGGGCCGGGCAAGCTGGATGCTCGTCGGCGGGCCGAGGAGTATGGAACGGTCTTTCGGCAGTTCGTGCCATGGGGCGGGCCGCGTGATGAGCCGCACGGCAGCCGTCCAGAACGCCCGGGGACGTCGAATCGACGAGGAACTGGCCGAACAGGGGATTATTGCCCGATGCCGAAGCTGGAAAGGGCTCGCCGAAGAGCAGCCCGAAGCGTATAAAGATGTTAACCAGGTGGTCGACGTCGTCGATCGAGCCGGGCTGGCGAAGAAGGTCGCCCGATTGCGGCCGATCGGAGTGGTGAAGGGGTGAGTGGAATTGCCATGAAACGTCGCCGAGTCGGTCTGTTCGTATGGGCCACCATGCTGGCGTTGTCGCTGATCGCCCCCGCCGCTATAACCGGCTGTCGGTCAGAGGTCGCCACATCGGTGCCCGGTCCAAACGGAGGAAGCTCCATGTCGATCCAAGTCACGAGTTCGGCCTTCGAGGATGGTCAGCCGATTCCGAGGAAGTATACCGGAGAAGGCCAAGATGTCTCGCCGCCGCTCGCCTGGTCGGGCCTGCCCGAGGGGACGAAGGAACTGGTGCTGATCTGCGACGATCCGGATGCCCCCACCGCGGAACCCTGGGTACATTGGGTTATTTACAAGATCCCCGCGACGGTGACCGGGTTGCCCGAGGGGATCGGTCACAAACCGCGGCTGACCAGACCGCCCGGTGCGATGCAGGGCAAGAATTCCTGGCCCGTCGGACAGACGGTCGGCTATCGCGGGCCGATGCCTCCGCCGGGCCACGGCACCCACCGCTACTATTTCAAGCTCTATGCCCTGGAAGCCCGAATGGTGGTCGAGCCGGGCGTCGACAAGAATACGATTCTCGACGAGATTCGCGGCCACGTTCTGGCAGAAGGCCAGCTCCTGGGTACCTACCAGAGGTAACTCGTGCCCGATCGGAGAAGACACCGGGGCCCGCATCCCGAAGACGACCGGCTGTTCGCCCCCGCCGTCTGGCCCGCCTTGCGAGAGGCGGTTGCCGATCTTCGTTGGTTGCTGGGACGGGGCTATGCGGGCAGATCGGGCCTGAAACTGGTCGGCGATCGATACGATCTGGTCGTCAGACAGCGGACGGCCGTCGGACGCTGCACGTGTAGCGACGGGGAATCGGCCCATCGAGAGAACCGCCGGGTCGGTCCCGATGCGTTGGCCGGCCGGCCGCTCGTGGTCGACGGCTACAACGTGCTGACGACGATCGAGGCCGCTCTGGCCGGCGGCGTCATTTTGCCCGGCTGCGACGGCACCTACCGCGATATGGCCAGCATGCACGGCAGCTATCGCAAGGTCGCCGAGACGGTGCCCGCCCTGGAGTTGCTCGGCCGCGTGTTGGCGGAACACCATGTGGGCGAAACCCTGTGGTATCTGGACCGGCCCGTCTCGAACAGCGGACGACTGAAGACCGTCATGGCCGAAGTGGCTACGAAGCACGGTTGGGTATGGCAGATCGAACTGGTTCCGGATCCCGACGCCCTCCTGGTCGAAACCGAGCAGATCATCGTCACCGCCGACAGCGCCGTGCTCGACCGCTGCACGGCCTGGTTCAATCTCGCCCGAGTGGCGGTCGACGGCTATGTGACGCAGCCCCAGGTCATCGAGATGGTCGATCGGGGGTAGCAGCAGGACTGGAACCACAGATGAACACAGATAAACACGGATAAGAAGGAAGGGAGATAAGAAGGACGACAGGAATTACCTGGGGAGTTCGGGGGGCACCATACATGACTCTGCGCCAACGATGATGAATTAAGTACGGTGTCCCCGGAACTTCCCAATCAATGGGCAAAGCGTGCGACGGACATTGACGACGCGCACGATGTGTGCTTAGACCCAGCAGCGGGTACATGATGAATTGGCGCGAGAAATACCGCATCGGGGTGCCGCGGAGGATCACAACAGTCCTTTCGATCGTTTTTGCGTTGACTCTTGTTGTCCTCGGGGGGCTCTGGATTGCTTGGCCAGACATCGTATTGTATCGGTTTCTGGACGCTATTGAGAACTCCGACGTGTCCGGGGCAAATGCCTACTGTGATGGCGTGACCCTGCGGGTCGCGACACTCTCCGAGTCGCGTCGTATTCACGTCTTTGTGCGTTCTTCGGGTGCGGCTGGGTGGATTTCTGTTGGCAGGGAGCCAAGTCTTTTCCGCGCACATTTCCTCCGCGCGCGTGGCCGCACGATGACCGACTGGGCAAAAGGGGAGATTCACGGCCCGATCGGAGGGATTCTCTATGGTCATTTGGTGGTCAAGCGGGGGCAGGTATCCTTTCGCGGAGACGTGGAAGGACTG
>JAZFUB010000163.1:0-20770 GCA_036447015.1 Thermoguttaceae bacterium
GTAGATCAACCCGTCGACCAACTCTCGGCCTTCTTTGCTCTTGAGGCCTTTCAACTCGATCCGATAGAGCCGCGGCGTGACGTGCTTGTCGGTCTTCAGGTGTAATATCTTGCCGTCGGCCGAGACGCTGATCTCCTGAACGGGCACTTCCTCGTGATCGATCTCCGGCGAGGCGTATGTCCCTTTGTTCTCGTGCCACCAACGATGCACCTTGGGGCAGATGTCCAGACTGACCGTGGCCGGATCGACCTGGTCGGTCAGTTCGATCGTGAATCCGTCTTTCACGGCCCTCGCTTCGAGGACGGCGAACGTGCGCGGGCCGACGTAGCTGATCTTATAGATCCCGCCTCGGGCACGGCCTCCGTACCAGCCCTGGTCGCACATGAATCCCACGTACATCGCACCGTCGGGCCCGAAGACGATCTCCGTCGGCCCGGCGTCGGTACCGGTGAAGAAATTGTAACAGGTCCCCTGTCGCTTCTCGCCCACGGCATAGTCGGCCCAGCGGATGACCTGGTTCGTGTTATAGTCGGCCGAGAAGCCTTGCCCCTGGAACGGCCCGAACGGAACGTCCGAGTCGGCGAAGTCCATGCCATTGAGCGATTTGCACCAGGGATAGGGCGTGCGAACGACCGGCCATTGGACCTTGCTCAGGTCGGGTTCGAGGAAACCGTAATGGGCCCCTTCGATCACTTCGTGGATGCCGCAGGTGTAGTTGTAATGGCCCTGGTTGATGTTGAAGTACATCCGGCCCGACTCGTGGTCGGCCCAACCGAACTGGAACCGGGTGCCCGTGCCGACCTTTTCGGTGCGGCCCTCGGGCGTGATCCTCAGCACGTCGCCGCGCAGGTAATAGCCGGGCGGTTTGCCGCCGGGTCGATAGATGAACGGCGTGCTGTTGGCCCCATAGAGATTTCCCTGCTTATCGCGAGTGAGCCCGAAGAACCAGTCGTTGCGATGGCCCGACCAGTCCCAGAGCGAACTGAGCGACTCGTACACATCGGCCACCTCGTCGTCGTTGGTGTCGCTGATCCGATAGACGGCCCCCGGCGACGTCGCATAAAGACGGTCGTCGTAGACACGCAGGTTATTGACCTGCTGCAACAGCCCTCCGAAGTAACGATAGCTGTCCTGCAATCCGTCGCCGTCGGTGTCGTCGACGAAACGCATCTCGCCGTCGTAGCCGCCGATCAGCAATTTACCCCGATAGAAGATCAACGCACAAGGCAGAAACTCCTCCTCCAACGGCAACCGCTCGACCTTGAAGCCGGGCGGAACGACCAGCGGCCGCGACTGCTGAAGTTCCTCGATCGCCACGGGATAGCCCACGTAGATCGCCCTCTTGGGATCCTGCAGCACGGGATTCGCGGGCGGCTCGGGCCAACGGACGGGCGGGCCGACGGCAACCGAACTGCCGGCCGCATGCTCGGTGGTCTGCCATGTTACCTCAATCGGTTCGCCCTGGTTGGAAATCAGCACCGCCAGACGCCCTTCGGCCGGCTCCACTACCGGGTCGAATCGACTGGCCGGGTCCATCGGCAGTTCGTCGGTAAACGGTTGCTCGACCGGATACTCGATCGACTCGGGCGGTGCGATCCAGCGAGCCGGCTCGGGTGCGTCGACGCGTGTCACCCAACGCGGATTCCCGTCGTCGCCGGCTACGATGGTCGGATGCGCGGCAATTGTCGGCTCCCCTTTCGCAAAATCCAAATCACTTCCCACTATGCCCCCGAACGATTGTTGGATGACGACGTCGTACGCTTCGGGCACGCCGGTCACTCGAATCGTCCGTAGCGTGCCCTTGCTATCCGTTGCGGCCGGGTTCGGTTCGACCAGTTCGGTCACGCGAACCCATGCGTCGGGCTCGTGCGTGCCGGTCCGCGGGCCGGGGGCTCGCAACCGATAATCAAGTTGGACGGCACGACCGATCAGCGTCACGCGGTCGAGGAACCCGAACCGGTTGCGCCACAGCGCCGGGCCGATCCAGCGACCGGTCGCCTTCTCGCGAAAGAGAATCGGTGGGCTGTTGTCGTGGCTGAGCCACGTCTGTGTGCCGGCCGGTTCCCAGTAATGGTCCGCTCCGTGTCGGCCCGCCTCGTTCAGGAATCCGCCCTTCCAAGCGGCCCGCCATGCCATCCGATCGTTGTCGAACAACAATGACCGACCGTTGGAGAATCCGATCGCCACGCCGCGCGTCACCCCGGCATACCCGAGGACGCGGCCTTGGACCACAAGCGGACGCAGCCCGGCCACTTGCACGGCGGTGGTCCCCTCGGCCAACATCTTTTTGATCGACGCGGCCGGCGTGTGCTTGAGGAACTGCCAGACCGTCTCCTTCTGGACCAACAGATCTTCGCCCGCGATGTTCGTCGCCGGCACATTGAACGCGGGCATCGGCGTCGTGGGGATGATCCGTGCCGGGTTGGCCAGCCAACGGTGAAACCAGTCGCGTCCGACGCGTCGGGTCATCATCGTCAGGTCGGGGGCCGACGTCTCGCCCTCGGACGGCGTCTTGCCGATGTAGTGGCAGTTGACGCAACTGAACCCGGCCCCGCCGAGCAGTCGGCCGGCCGTGGCCGTCATCGCGACCGGCAACTTGTGGGGCCGGGGTGCCTTCAGGTCGGGGATGCGGTCGGCCGCGGTCAAATGATCGGCCAGCAGTTCGCGTTGTTCGGCGTTGATCGCAAAGGCGGGCATACGGACTTTCAGCCATGGCCGGGGACTCGGCGCGTTGCCTTCGAGCACCTTCAGGAGCCACTCTCGCTGCAATCGAGCGCCAACGCCGCTGATCTCCGGCGGCATGAGCGGCAATTGGTCGAAGCCCTTTTCCTCGCTCGAATAACGCAAGACGGCCCGCCCCAGCGCATCGCCCCCGTTCCCGTCGCGGACATGGCACCGAAAGCATGCGTACGTATGCTGCATGGCCCGCCCGGCGATCCGGCCCGGAGCAACGGCCGACGGTGCCTCCGGTCGTCGAGCGAGGAACTCTTCGACGGCCACCCGATCGGCAACGGGCAAGACGAACCGAGGTGCCGCACCGGCCGAGCGGCCCGTCGACAGACAACCGGATGCCACGTTCGCAGCCTTGCCCAAGTCGGGCGCCGAATTGCCCGTGGCCGGAAACTCGATGCCGCCGATCTCATGGCAGGCGGCACAGGCGTGTTGCTCGATGAGTTGCTTTCCTTGGGCAATGAGTTCCGCACTCGACTGACGACCCTTGTCACCTTTGTCTGCCGTTGGATCCTTTCCGTCGTCAAACGTCGAAAGGTAGGCGGCCAGACGCTGCAAGTCGATCTCGATGAGCGCGAAGTCGGGCATGCCTCCTTCGGGATGCCGCCGGGTCGGTTCCGCGAGGAACTGCTGCAACGACGCGGTCGACCACTTGGCGCCCACGTCGGCAAGGCTTGGTGCCACGGCCGGATCGACCTGGTCCGGTGCTTCCGGTGCGTGACAGGCGCCGCAACCGAGTTGCCGAAAACGAAGGCGACCGTCCGCGATGAGTTCCTCTCCGGAAGCCGCGGCTACGGGCGTGATGTCCGACGCCGGCGGCGAAAGGCTCTGTAGGTAGGCGACCATCGCCGGCATGGCCGCGTCGATCTGCTCGGGCGAACCGGCCATGCCGGGCATCGGTGTGCCCGGTCGAAGCGACTGCGGATCGCCAATCCACTCGGCAAGGTATTTGCCCTTGATGTCGGCCGAGAACGCCAGCGGCGGCCCCGGTCGGCGGCCCGGTTCTACGCCCGGTGTCTCGTGGCAACGAGCGCAACCGTATCGCTCGACTACGATTCGACCCGACTCGTGCAGCAGCTCCATCGCTATGGGCGATTCGTCCGACGCGTCATGTACCAGGTGCCGAGGGTTGATCACCTCCGGGGCGAAGTGTTCGCTGTCCCAAACCAATCGCACAACCGATTTGGGCAGGCCACTCGATGCGACGTACTCGACGCGGATCGGATGATAGCCGAACTCGAGTTCGATCGACCGATCATCCGAGGCTTCTTCTGCGGCGTAGACGAGTTGATCGTCGACGCGGATGCGCCCTTCGGCTGTCGGCCGGTCGAACGAGAAACGATATTCGCCGTCGCGATCGACCCTGACTTGGCCGTCCCATGTGACCGAGAACGGTCCGGCGGGTAGCCGGTCGTCGGGCATTCCGTCGGACCAATCGAAAGCGATCGTCGGATCGATCCGGCAACAGGTCGGCTCTTCCTGTGAATCGCCCGCAAAATACTTGCCGATCAGCCCGGGCGTTGTTCCGCTTCGCGCGGCGGCTTGCAATCGGTACCACTGCGTATAGGCCGAATCGACCCGACCGCGATCGACTTCGCCGTCGAACACGGCCACACCGAAGCGGACCGACAGCGTCTTGCCGAACTCGACCTTCAGCGGCCGGGTTCCCACGTCGACCGTGGCCGACAGATACGCGAACGACGGCGGCCCGCCCATCGTGAACCACTCGGTCGGATGCCGGGGATTGGTCGGTGCGTCGAACATCGCGACGGTCACTTTTTGGTCCGAATCGATCGGGGCCGCATAGGCGCTCCACGAGGCTTTCTTGCCGTTCGTCCCGGTGACGCCCCGCCCGCCCACACTGTTGAAATGCACGCCGTCGGTATCCATCGGCTCGACGAACCGCATCCCCAGGCCGTGATACTTCGCGCCGTCGATTGTGAGTGTGTCGATGGCGTCCTCGCCGGGCGTGAAGTCGGCCTGCCAGATCAGCAGCCTCGGCTCGCCTTCGTCAACCGCGGGAACCGTCAACGTGCGACGTTCTTCGAGAATGATGTCCCCATCGGGCGTCTCCCAAAGGACCAACTCCTCGATCACGGCCCGTTCGGTGCCGTCGACCGTATCGATCGCCAGCCGTGAAAACTCCTCGTGGATCTGCCCGCCGCACTGGTCGTTCCTCGTCAGAACAGGGGGCTCCGACCAGAAGTCGACCCCGTCGACCGTCCAGGCGAACATCAGGCCATGGTGGTGCAAATGGTCGGCCGGCGCATCGCGCAAAATGTTTCGGCCGCTCGGCGAGGTCAACTCGGCCACATACGGCTTCTTCGGTATGTTGGCATAGCGGTATCGCAGGAGCAATCGATCACGCTGCGTGACCGTTACGTTCTCGCCGTCGCGAAGGATAACGAGCGACTCGCCCACGATCCTTTCGGCCTCCTCCTCGGCAGGGGCGCTGGAACTCGGCCAGACGGTCAGCAGCGCGGCAACGACCATCACCACACGGACTGAACAATTCGCGACATCGGGAAGGAAACGGTGCATCGGCGTTGTCTCACAAGGCACAGGAGAAGGGAAAACTCCATCATAGTCGAACCGGTCCGCGCCGTCCACGAAGCGAGGGCGGCGGTGCCTGTGGAGATTTCACGGCACTTGCCGGCAGCCCCGTCGGGACTTGATCGACGCTTGTCGTGTGCGTGATCTTCATGCCCCCCTGAAAGGGCCGTCGCTGTCGGCTGACCTAATGCGCAGGCTTGTCGCAGATGACGATTGCGTCTACGTCACACTCGGCCTTGACGCACCGGTCAGTAGACTCGACGCCGCCACGGGCAAGATGCTTACGAAGGAAAGCTCGGCTCGACGTTGAGGGTTATCTCTGCCAACGACGGAAGAACGATCTCGCAGTACGCCCTTTCCGCTGCCCCTCGATTCGATGGTATTTCCGCCGCCAGCGGTAAGGTCTACATGACCATGCACGACGGTTCGATTCAATGCTGGGCTCGACAGTGAAATCAAGCGGCGAAATCAAGCGGCGTCCCCTGCGGGCGTCGGAATTGAATCCGCCCTGCAATAAAGCTGGCGGTACCGACGTTAGAGTAACGGCATTGAGCAACGTCCTTCGTTGGATCAGCCTTGATTCTTGCTTAATGTTCGTGTCTGTGTCATATTGGAACACGTGTCGTGTGGACGTTTGATGCGTATCTTGCCCGTGTATGCTTACCGATTAAGGTAAACGCGAAAGGAATAAGAAATGCGAATCTTCGACAAACCTCGGTTCTTGTTGCCGTGCATCGTGGCTCTTTCCGTGCAAGCGGCCCATGCCCAGCCACCTTCGCTCGCGCGCAGTGTGCCCTCGAAGATTGGGAATGTCCCGGTCGCCGACATTCCCGGACGATTGGGGGCGAAGCTCGAGCAGGCAGCGGCGGCCGAGCAGCTCGACGCTTACTCAAGCCATTTCGACCGTAGCGATCCAAACCGAGACGGAAGGCACACCAAGGAGGAATTCGTCGACAAGGGACGTTACATGACGCCCCAGGCTCGGGCGGGCATCTTTCGAGCGGCCGACGGCAACGCCGACGGGGTCGTCACCAAGGCCGAATATGTCTTGAACCGGATCATTACCGATGAAGCCAAAACGATCGTTGGGGGAATGGACGACGACAAAGACGGTTCGGTCGAACGAGCCGAGTTCGTCGGGCATGCGGCCAAGTTGCTTGGCGACCCCGAACTGGCCGAGAAGGTTTATGCTGCATTCGATGCGAATACCGATGGTCACATCACCACTGCCGAGTATTTGCGAGTTTGGGGGCAATGGGCACGGGTCGGACGAAAGTCGGCCGAAGAACGCCTCGCAGCCCGGCGGGCGGAACTCGCCGACGTCGCGAACAAACCAGCCACAAAGCCGGCCCAGCCGGGAAGGGGGCGTCCGGGCGGGCAAACTCGATCGAACGGCCCCAAGGGAATCGAGCCGGCGCCGGCCAACTGTCCCGCTTGTGCCATGGGCCTGACCGCGGAGCTCGTCTTCAAGCGTTTGGACGTCAATGAGGACGGGAAAATCGTCGTCGAGGCGGCGTACCGGGTCAGGCACGCCGACTGCTAAACGGGGACATCGAAATCGGAAAGTTATTCTCCGGTCAATCCCAAGAGGCAGCGCCTACGCCGGCTCGAGGATCTCCAACTCGAGGTTCGCTACGAGGCCCTCGATCGACTTGCGGAAGTCGAGCATGTGGGGTGCGACCAGGTGGGCTTCCAGCGCCTCGATGCTTTCCCACTTCTCGATCGCAATCATGACGTCCGTCCGGGGTTCCTCTTGCGACGAGATGGCCGTCGGCAGATCGATCCACGGGCCGTATTCGATGCAACCTTCTTCCGCACGGACCTTGGGGACCAATTCACCGAAGACGGCCAAAAACTCGTCGCGGCGGCCTTCGGCCACTTCGATCGTCGCAAGCACGCTAATCATCGGATTTCCTTTCTGAAAGTTCTTTCGTTTTCGGGTATTCCGGGATTCTAGTCTCTCAAAGGCTCGAAGAGAAGAACCTTTACGAGCAGATCACGTTCGATCTCGCCTGGGACCCTCTCGTCAGCTCCCCCCCTACTTGATACGGAATGGTTTTTCGAGTAGTCTTACGGTGTGTTCGAAGATCCATCACTCCTGTCCGGAGAAACGTCATGGCAACCGAGCTTGACGATATCGTCTTCGTGGGACTCAACAGTCGCGTTGCTGCGTTGGATGCCAACACCGGTACGATCGTGTGGGATTGGAGAGCACCGACGGGCAGCGGATACGTCTCGCTGTTGTTGCTCGATGGGAACCGGCTCATTGCTTCCGTAAGCGGTTACACGTATTGCCTCGACCCGGGAACGGGCAGGCAGCACTGGTTCAACGAGTTGACGGGCTTTGGAACCGGCGTTGTGTCGATCGTGGCCGTCGACAAATGCAACCCACACGACCCGGTGGTTGCAGCCGCGGCCTCGGATGCAGCGGATGCGGCAGCAGCAGCGAGTTAGCAGTAGGGTACCCGTGAAAGTAGCGCATTCTTGAAGTAGGAGCCATCTGATGACGTGTTTTCGATCGATTTCGGCCTTGGTACTGTTGAGCGTCTTCGCCGGCGTCGCGTCGGCCGAAGTTCCCGAATCGGCCTTCAATAAAGATCCCTGGCCCGCGGCCAAGGAAGGACCGGTGAAGGTCTTCATTCTGGCCGGCCAGTCGAACATGCAGGGCCATGCGGCGCTGCGCACCCTGGAATACCTGATCTACAACGAAGAGACGGCCGCCGAATATGAACACTGGAAGGATCGCTACGGGTTCTGGGTCGAACGGCGCGACGTCTGGGTCACCACGACCGACGGCGACAGGGCAGGCAACCTCAAGCCGGGCTACGGAGCCAGCGAAAAAGTGCTCGGCCCGGAACTCGGTTTCGGCCAGGTCGTCGGCGAACACTTCGACGAGCAGGTCCTGCTGATCAAGACCTGCTGGGGCGGTCGAAGCGTCCGGCGCGATTTCCTGCCCCCCAGTGCCCAGATGCCCCCGATCGAGCAACTTCAGCAGGAGTTGGACGGCGCCAAGAAGCGAAATCCCGACGCCACGATGGAAGAAGTCAAGGCTCGCTACGGCAAAGCCTATCGCGACATGATCGCCAATGTCAACGACGTGTTGGGCAATCTCAAAGAGCGGTTCCCCGACTACGACGAGAAGCGGGGCTACGAACTGGCCGGATTCGTCTTCTTCCAGGGCTGGAACGACATGGTCGACGGGACGCAGCGCGAGGAGAAGTACGCCACGTATACCGTGCGACTGGGCCAATTGATCCAGGACGTTCGCAAGGATCTCAAAACGCCCAACCTGCCGGCGATCATCGGCGAACTGGGGGCCGGCGGGCGCGGTGATTTTCAGGCGGCCCAGGCGGCCGTGGCCGAGTTGCCCGGGCTGAAGGGGAACGTCAAGTTCGTCAAAACCCGCGAATTCTGGGAACCCGACGTCGAAGAGATGGTCGACAAGGGCGTCTGGAGCAGTCCCGACTGGGTCAGGTTCTACAACGTCGGATCCGAGCGCGGCTATCACTACCTCGGCAGCGCAAGGATCTATTGCAAGATGGGCAAAGCGTTTGCCGAAGGCATGGTTGAACTGCTCGGGAAGTAACGCTGTTTGTAGAAGAGTGGTACGTTAGGTGGCTCGGCTGTCGCTATCCGCTAGCGGCCAAGTAGGCGATCGTCTTGGAGAACCTGCGTTTCTTCAAGTCGCTTCTGCGAATCAGAAAGCTCAACTTGCCGTTGTCCCACCAGCACATCTCTTCAATAGGGTCAAACGAATCGATCTGCAACAAAAGCGTCCAATCCATGTGCTTGTGATACCGTTGCGTGTCGATGACGTCACCATTGCATGATGGATGGCCTCGCAAACGACTGCTGCCGCTGCCTACATCGCAATGCAGGTCGATGTATCCGCGAATGAGCGTATCGTCTTCATGGGCATTCATGTTGAACGGCGCCAGCGAGGCACCAAGCGAGAACTTGATGAGGCAGGGCGGGAAAACACCATCGATGGCCCCCCCAATCGGATAAATATCGTTGCGAAATGCGACGCCTTCAGGCGGGTGAATTTCGCGAAGTGGGGCGTCAGCCTCAACGTAGAGAACGGCGTGTTCCGAGCCGGTTGCTTCCGTACCACCGACGAAGAATAGCAACCATCCGGAGTCAGGCAACCCGAGTGAATCGGCACCGAGGTCGGACAGGTTTATCTGCGCAACGAACGTCATCAGTTCGCCACCGTCGAGTGGCCAATCAGTGCCGGGAGTCAGGTGTGGAAGTCCACCGAAGTGCGATGCACCGAGCTTGATGCGAGATCCACGGCCACGAGTGATCAGGTAGCAAGGTTGCGCCAACGAAAGGATCGCATCGCTTTCCGCCTGCAAGTCATTGCGTCTGATTCTGGTTTGCAGATTCTTGATTAGGGACGGTGGGAGTTCATCTTCTGGCATCTGCTCTCCTCTCGAAACATCCAACATAGCTGTGCGGCTGTCGATGACTATGCGATTGGCTCGTGCCCCTTCTTCAACGGGCGGTCGTCCATGGCTGGGGACATCGGGCCTGGAGTTGGGCGATGATCCGCTGTTCCAGGGCCGTGTCGCGGCCTTGTGGTATCCAACCTTCGTTGACCGCTTGTTCGTCCACCGCACTGGCCACGCGGGTCAACGTGTCGTCGTAGCGGAATGTGGCCGCGCCGGCCGTGGAACGCTCGGGCTGGACGACGTCCTCGAGTTCCTTGAAGACGGCCACGTCGACCCAATAACCGTGCTCCGCGGGAATGACCCGAACCACCGCCCGGCGGCGAATCGATTGCAGCGTGCTCTCGATCCGTTCGCGGCCGTTGGCCGAGTCCTGCAGCCAGGGCTCGAAGATCGTGGCGCCGACCTTCCCAAACGTGTCGAGCCGACCCTCGGTCATCGTGTTGCCGATCGGCCGAACCGGCTCCTCCCTTTTGATGGCAAAGTAGTCGTCCACGACATCCACAACGGCTTCCCAAGCCAAGTGATGGTCGGCAACTCCCAGCAGCACCGGATTGTCGTAACAGACGGGAAGATAGTCCCCAAGTTGCCCAGGCTGTCCACTCCACTGCGAACTCGGTGCGCACCCCAAGACAACCATCATCGAGAGAAGGGTCGCAGATACGTGGCGCATGGCAACTTTTCGCGAGGAAGAGGGACCAAACGAGTTTTGGAGTACAAGTTTTCGAGTATTGGGGGCGGTAGTGTGCCAGGAACGGCCCTGCGGGGCAAGATCAAATGGCGACGGGTGCCCAGCTGGGGTTATTTGTGGGCTGTGAATAGTCCAGCCTGCGAGACGCTCATGAGGCCTTTTTCAGCGGTAGGACCCGCCGCAGGCCGCTAGCGATCGCCGACTTCAGCGACGACCTGCCGGCTCGTGCTGCGATGCCGCGTCGCTGCGACGACGGGATGACGTCGGCAGCGGCGATCTCGTCGGTGGCGTAGGTCCTGAGGAACTGCCCGACGATGTACTCGACCGCGTGCCGATGCAGGTGGCGGCCGTCTTTCTTCATGAAATCGCCCAGCGAATCGGCCATCGTGACGATCTCGTAGCTGTGGAAATAATGCACGTCGGGAAACGACTCGACGAACTGCGAAACAGCAGCCCGAATGCGGCTCTTCGATTCGGTGTTGGCGATGCGGATGTCCAGGCGTGTCATCGTCGCAGACAGCGGGATCGGCGACACGGTGAGAATGATCCGGGCCGCCGTATGCTCGCGAAGCACGGCCCGAATACGCCTCAGATCGTCGAGCATCTCCGCCACGGTCAAGCGGTGGAATTTCGCCCCCAGCGACTCGAAAACGTCATGGTGGGGAAGGTGGCGATAGAAATTCCCGTTTGCCGGCTGCTTCCAGCCTTCGATCAACCCCAAGGTGATAATGACGACATCGGCAGACTGAAACAACTCGTCGGCCGCCCGATCCAAGTCGTCGCTCCATGCCCGCAACGCATCTTCGGTGGCAAAGACCTTGTGCGGATTCTTGAACGGGTGGACGAATCCGCCGTTGGTCTTCCAGAGTGGTTCGCTTCGATACTCGGGCCAGCCGCCGAAAACGCGTTCGATCTCCTGCCGAACGGTACTCGTATGGTAGACCCGGCCGGTCGGATTCATCGCACCGTTGAGTCCCAGACGGTCGATCACGGCGGCGATCTCTTCGGCGAAACAACTGCCGATCGTTGCAAGTCGCGTTTTCGGACCGATCAGCGGCACGCGTTCGGCGCGGATGCCCTCTTGCCGATCCTTCCACAGGTCGAAGTGAGGAAGTTCCCATTGCCCATCGCGTCCTTGAAGCGTTGGCATCAGCGGGCCTCCGATTCCCGGGTTTCCGGCATCTGCTGCCGTCTGTCGACTGGTCGCCCGTCGAGGTTCAAAGCGTTCGACCGGCACACTTTGCGGCCCATCGTACACGGATTCGCCCCACGGCGACAGAGCGATTTCACGGCAAGCGGTTTCCGCTCCAAAAGGGACCCAGGAGAACTGGAAAGTCGGTTATTGTGAATGAGATGTCTCGGGTGGCACGTCCCTGAGGAACGAAGGGCGTGGCTTTTGCGGTGTTCCCCACGCCCTTCGTTCCTCAGGGACGTGCCACCCGAGCGACTTTGCAGATCTCCTGAAAAGGCAACGCCAATGCTTGCAAGGGAGACGCGTGTGTGAGAATAATAGGGGGGCAGCAGTTCATTCGACTCCCGATTCGGCAGGTTTCCAGGAAGGATCATCCATGTGCAGACTCTCTTTTCAGACCAAGTGGTTTTTCGTGTGGTCCACGGTCCTCGTTCTCGCTATGCCGTTGATCGCCCGGGAAGGTACGGCCGACGGTGCCGAGTCGGAGGATGGGGTCTTTGTTCGGTTCAAGCTCGAGGAACCGACGGCGACTCGGTACTATGTTCGGCTGGCCGGCTACATTCATGTTCCCAACTGGTACCTACCCCGGGCGGTCCTGCCGACCGGCGCGGACCGTGACGCCGATCTGCGCGTCGCGTCCGGTCAGTTCACGCCCTGGTTCGATCTGAAAAAGCACGCCGGAGAATTGTTGCACGCCGGGCTGAACCGATCGGGCGGCGTGGCCGAGTTTCCCAACGTGACGGCCCAGTTCGTCACCGACGCAGAAACCGACCAGCGCCGCATCGTCATTGAACTGGCCACCGCCCCGGCGGAAGCGAAGGTCGTCAAGCGATTTCGCGAGTCGTTGCGTGGAGACCTGACGAGTTTTCTGGTTTCGCCCAAACTGACGGCCGATGTCGACAGCCTGGAAACGGCCGGCCGGATGAGCGAGCGCCGCCTCGGCTGGGCCAAGGAGGCTTCCGGTGGAAAACGCATTTCGCCGAAGAATCACATCCTCCAGACTTCACTCTGGGCAGCACAACGTCCCGAACTCAACGCAAAGGAAGGCGAGGTCTTGTGGCTGCTGGGGTTCAACATCGTCGGCAACCAGCACACTCCGATCGACGAGAAGTTCGAGTTTATCAAGCCGGGGCATTCGCACGGCATGCCGCTGGGGCCGGCGACGACCCGGCAGGACGTCGAAGAGGCCTGGTCGAAGTTCGCCGAGCGCCATACCGACGGGTTCGCCCAAGGCGTGCCTTTCGGCCTCTCCGACGAGGTCTGCTGCCGGCCGCGCATCGGCGACAACGAACAGGCGCTGCAACACTTCCACGCCTGGCTGGCTCAGCAAAAGGTTTCGCCCCGGGTCCTGGGCGTTGCCCGACTGGCCGACGTGGTGCCTATCGAGACTCCCGATGTGCTCCACGATCGCGAAAAGCAAAACGGCCCGGCCGCACGCCGCGTGTTCTACTACACGTCGCGATTCCGACAGCATGCGGCCACCGAGCGGTTGAGGTGGAACACCGACGAGTTCCACAAGCACTTCGGCCCCAAGCCGCTCAGTTCGACGCTGGTGGCCGACCATCCCTATTTCGGCGGCACGGGGCTCGGCATGGGCATGGTGCCCAACACCACTTGGGGTGGAGCTCCGTTGGCGATGGATTGGTTCGATCTGGCTCGCAGCCGGGCCGTCGACCTGATCGGCATCGAGGACTGGATGGGCTTGCAATATATGTACGGACCGAACACGACCTGGGAAGGTTTTCAACTGATGGGCTTCCAGGCGTCGATCTTCCGTAGCGGAAGTCGCGGAGAACTCCCGATCATCGCTTGGATCACCCCCAGCGACGAAACCAACCTCCGTCTGAAAAGCACCTCGGCGCTGTGCCAAGGAGCCAAACATTTTTTCTATTGGACGTACGGCCCGACCGCCACGAGCACAGAAAACTATTGGTCCGATCTCCGCGGTGCCTACGACGGAATCGTCAGCGTCAGCCGTAGTCTGGCGGCGGCAGAGCACATCCTCGCGCCCGGCAAAGTCCGCAAAACCAAGGTTGCCTTGCTCTACAGCATCTCGTCGGACCTTTGGCAGCCGTTGGGCTACATCCACATGCTCGAGCGACGCGGGACGTACCTTTCGCTCGTCCACGATCAGTACCTCGTCGACATGCTGACGGAAGAGGACATCGAGACGGGCCGGCTCGAAGAGTACGACGTCCTCTACGCCACCGATCCGTGCATCCGTCGCAAGGCGGCCGAGCGAATCTCGCAGTGGGTCCGGCGCGGCGGCCATCTCTACGCAAGTTGTGCCGCCGGGTGCCGTGACGAATTCAACGAACCGAGCGACGCACTGGCGGAAGCGTTCGGCATCGATCCCCGGGTCGCGTTCAAGGCGCAGCCGGGCGAGTATCGTGTTCGTGGACGGCTGAACCAGATCCCGCACCTCGATCGGCTGACCCTGCCGGAAGGTGTCCTGGCGCCCGAGTCGCTCAGCTTCGGCGTGATCGGGGCCCACGTCGACGTCAGGCCGAAGGGAGCCGAGGTGCTGGCAACTTTTCAGGACGCCAAGAAGCCCGCGGTCCTGCACAATCGCTTCGGGCAAGGCGAGGTCGTCTATTTCGCAACGACCCCGGGCATTTCCTACATCAAGGACGCCCGGTTCGTACCAAGCGAACTGAAAGAAAAGTGGCCCGAGCCGCATCGCCGCACGATCAACGCCTGGGCCCATCGGGCAGGAGCCCCCCGGCTGGTCGAGCTTTCCCATCCGGTCGTCGAAGCGGGCGTGTACGACGCCGACGGAGGCACGGCGTTGGTACTCGCCAACTTCACCTACAACCCGATCGAACCGCTCGAGATCACCATGCCGACAAACCGCCGCATCCGTTCGGTCCGTTCCGTGGCCCAAGGCAATCTGCAATTCACCCAAGAAGAAGGCAACACAGACGCAGCATATCGCTGGAAGATCAAATGCCAAGTCGATCTCGGCCTGACAGACATCCTACTCTTCGAATAACGGCCCGACACACGGCAAATGAGAAACCCACACCTTCCTTTCCCTTTTTCCCCCTTTCCCTTTTTCCCTCCCCTTCTTCCCAGGACATCTGCAAAGTCGAGGCGTCGTCGAAAATGGCCGTTTGGGGTTTGATCGCCGGCTCGGTAGTTGGTATGTTGACGGTGTGGGGAGCCCCGTCGTTCGCGAGGCGGCCCACGGGCGTGGAGGAGTTTCCGTATCACGCGACCTTACTTGGAGGATCGACAAAATGGCACGGCACGTTCCCGACGACGGCGGCAAGCGGATCTCGACGCGGAGAGGATTCCTGGAAAAGGTGGGAAAGGGCGCGGTCACCGGCGGTGTGGCCGGGCCCCTGCTGGGCGCTTCGCATGCCGATGCGGCCGAAGCGGGCGGGTCCGGAGCGACGCCGGGCAAGGTCGGCTATCGCACCTTGGGTAAGACCGGCCTGAAGGTTTCCGAAATCGGTTTCGGCGGCCACAGTTGGTCGTACAAACGCACGCCCGACGGCCAGGGCGGCTATCGCCAGGTCACCATCGACGAAGCGGTCGAGATGATCGCCGCGGGGATCGACATGGGCGTGAATTTCTTCGATTCCTGTACGCCGCTGGACGAGTCGCGCATTCCGGGCGAGGCCCTGCGGCGGCTCAAGAAGCGAGACGACGTGATCGTCAGCATCCGCGTGTCGCACAAAATGAAGGGCACGCCCGACGACCGCAAGGAAATCTACAAGTGGACGGAAGATCGGCTGCGGCTGTGGCAAACCGACCACGTCGATCTTTGCCTGCTGTGCAACACGGAAAACGACACTCGGCTGTCGGGCTATTGGGACATGTCCTATTCGATCGAGGCGCTGGACAATCTCAAGAAGCAGGGGAAGATCCGCTTCACCGGCTTCGGCTGTCACTTCGATCCTCACTATTTTCTCGACGCCTTCGAGAAGCATGGCGATTACTTCGACATTTGCTCGATGCCGTACAACGTCCGACACAAGGCGGCCAAAGAGCTGCTGCCGGCGGCCAAGAAGAAGAACATGGGAGTGATCACGATCAAACCGTTCGCCCGAGGAGAACTGTTGAAAGGCCGCGACCTGCAGGGCAGCGATGCCGGCCTGCCGCGTGATATGATGGCCTTCGTGCTGGAAGACAAGAACGTCGATATCTGCACCTGCGGCGTGCATACGCTGGCCCAGGTCCGGGAGAACTTCAGCGCCGCGTGGACCCGGCTCTCGCCCGAAGCCCGCAAGCGGCTCGACGAACTGGCCATGGTGGAGATCCCCAGCGGAGAGCACACTTGGCTGGAAGAAGGCTGGCGATACGTGTAGGGTGTCACGGTTCACACGGGCTGCTCTACTCGTCGAAGAACTCGAATTCGCCGGGTGCGCGTGGCAAGTTCGAGGGTGCCATGGGGGTACTGGGACTCAAGACCGAAGGACACGAAGGATATGACCAATGAGCACGACATCAACATTAGTTTTGGTGATCGAGTGCGTGTTCGTGCGTCATCCGTCACGGAAGAACGCGGCATCGCTGGGGTGACCGGGGATGTGTACGGCGAGACGACTCCGTCCGTCACCAATGTCGAGGTGATCGGCGACCTCACCGATGACTTTGCTCTGAATGTCCAGCCGGAACAGGGGGAGGCGTTCTGGATCGTTCCTGATCTGCTCGAGTTCATCGACCACGCGCCCGGCACAGAGATGGTCGTGGGCGATGCTAAAGCGGTTCGGCAAGAGGATGGCAGTTGGAAAGAAAGCCGTGTCAGCCGCAAAGAACCGTGGTGGAGGTTCTGGTGAGTGCATGGCGCCACCCGTTGAAATCGCAAAACGGCCGTTGACGAACTCCGGAGAAGGAGCTACAATGTAATTACATTGCCCCGGGCGAAACAAACCCCCAACGAGACGAACAGAGTGTGGCCATGCAAGCAAACTTGATTCGCATCGGAAACTCGAAAGGTGTTCGGCTGCCGAAGGCCGTCATTGAGCAGGCAGGCTTGACCGGCGAGTTGGATATCGAAGTGTCGGGCGACGCTGTCATCATTCGCTCCGCAAGGCGAGCCCGCGACAAATGGGATCTGGCGGCGGCGGCTTGTCATCAGGCGGGTGAGGATCAGCTTGAGGATTGGGACGCGACCGCGGGCGACTTCGAAGGTGTCTGGTCATGAAGCGTTTCGAAGTCTGGTTGGTCAATCTTGATCCGACCGTCGGCAGCGAAATCAGAAAGACGCGGCCGGCGGTGATCGTTTCGCCCGACGAGTTGAACGCCCATCTCCAAACCGTGGTGGTCGTTCCCTTGACTACGGGCCACACCTATCCGTTTCGCATTGCCACCAAGGTCCAAGGTAAGGCGGGCGTGGCCGCGATCGATCAGATTCGGACCATCGACAAGCGGCGGCTCGTCCGGCGGATCAGCACGCTGCCGTCGAAGACGGGAAAACGCCTCTTGGACGGCCTTGTCGAAATGTTCGCCATGTGAACGTCACTCAACGTGGCATTGTTGTCTCAGGCGGGCAACAGCGCGGCCAACTCGGGGTGCGGTCGGGTGATGACGTCGGCGAGGATCAGTTTTCCTTCGAGCCGCTCGACCGCCTGTTTGCCGGCTTCGATGGCGGCTTGCACGGCCGCGACGTCGCCGCGGACCATGATCGTCACGTAGGCGGCACCGATCTTCTCCTTGCCGACCAGCTCGACCGCGCTGGCTTTGAGCATCTCGTCGGTGGCGTGCAGTGCGGCCACGAGTCCTTGGGTTTCGATCAGGCCCAATGCATCGGAACTTTTCATACCGTTCTCTCTCTTCACTAATGAATCGTTGATTCCCAACAGGGGGATGAAGACGGGTGGACTATCGGCCAGTTCGCGCGTCCGTGCGGTCGGGCCCGGCAACACGACCATCGTGGCCCGACTGCCCATGGCTTCGGCCAAGGCAACGCCTTGCTCGGCGGCCAAGCGGACATCAGCGGCCGAACCGGCCAGTTTCAGGCACTGCTCGGCCCCCATCGTGTTTTCGATGCCCAAGATCTCGACCCGGGCCGCCTTGGTGCAGCGATCGGCCACGACCAATGCGGGCGTGAGGTTGGCGATTTCGAGCAACGCGAGACTCGACGGCATGGTAGTCCGTTGAAAAAGGTGTGTGGCACGGCTTGCTTGAACCGGCTGACAGCCGGAAAGCACACCACTACTCTACCTTACAACTCAAAGTGAAGACGGCAGCGACAACGATGGCTTCATCGGGTCCAGGTCCATAAGCTGTGCCGTCATCTTGCCGTCCGACTCGCGAACCACGTAGACGCTGCCGCCGGGCCGGGCCTTCAGGGTGATCTCCCCGGCCTCGGGGATGGTCACGTTCACGTCCCGCGCCGCTCCGCCGGCCGCCCATGCCGCGACCAGCCAGGCCGCTCGATCTCTTCGCTTGCGGACCAGCACGCGAACGTCGGCGTCGCCGGTTGGAAACTCGTAGGCCGGCTGCTGCTTCGACCAGATGTGCTTCTCGGTCACATAGCCACCCAGTTCGAGCGTGTAACCCCAGTTGCGAGCGAACTCCACCCTCGCGCCGTACGACAAGGTCCAACCGTAGCGAGTCAGCGGCGGCAGCGTGTGCGTCTTGGAGAAAGTGGGCGGCCGCAGAGAGGCCAGGTACTCGGCCGGCTTGACGAGTTCCTCGGCCGCGACGGTTGCGACCGATCCGAAAACGGCCAGGCAGACAAGCACGAATCGACACATGGTGCGGCATCCTATGGAGCGGCATTCCTCATCCGAGTTGAGCCGGAAACCGATCCGGGCTCACAACCGTCGCTATCGTAATATTGTGCCCCCCCGGCGTCAACCAAGGCGGGGTTCGTTCGACGACCTTGGTACGCGTGCTATTCAGGTACCCCCCGCATAGACTATCTCTCTTGCCCGATTTAACACCCCGTGACATAGTCTCGCTCCCGGGCATATAATAGTAGGGATCAATGGCGGAACCTCTCCGGGCAACCAACGCCTCGGCGGTCCGACCACACCTCGGAAGGCCTTGACCGATGGCGACACAAGTCGATACTAGTTACCGTCTTCTGGCTGCAAAGCACTTGCGCAAGCAGGCCAAGCAACTGGCCGGCCAACTCGACGGAGTTCGCCGGGCCGAGGATATCGAGTATATCCATCGTGCCCGAGTCGCGTCGCGGCGACTTCGGGCGGGCATGCGGATGTTCGCCGATTGCTTCGATGCCGAACTGCTGAAAAAGTGGCGAAAGCAGATCCGACGCGTGACGACCGGCCTGGGCGACGCTCGGGACAAGGACGTCCAGATCGAGTTTCTCTGCGGCGTGCTCGACGGATTGCGCGAAAAGGCCTGTTATCCGGGCATCGCGCGGCTGATGGTCAAGCTCGAGCGACGGCGAGAACGGCTTCAGACGAAGGTCGTCGCGGCGGTCGATCGGCTGCAAGCCGCCGGGGTGCTCTGCGAGATGCCGCAACTCATGAAACGGATACTCGCCGAGGCAAAGATGCAGGGCGTCGTCGTACGTAGCGATTGCAGTCTCGCAAGGACCGGCCAACATATTCTCGATCGCCTGGAAGCCATGCTGCCGTATCAGGAGAGCCTTGCCGACGCCGAGGCACAACAGCAGCACCACGCCATGCGGATTGCGACCAAGCAGTTCCGCTACACGCTCGAAATTTCCAAGCCCGTCTATGGCGCGTCGTTGGACGATTCGATCGCCGCGGTCAGGAAGTTGCAGACATTCTTGGGCACCGTCCACGACTGCGACGTCTGGGCGGGAAACCTCGATGCGTTCGCCGCCGAGGAAGAGAAGCGGATCCGAAAACATTTCGGACACGCCGGTCCGTTCGCCCGCCTGAACGTCGGTATCGAACACCTTCGACAGGATCGACGACGCCGACGGGGCGAGGTGTTTCGCGAGTTGGTCACCTACTGGGAAGAGTTGAAGCGGAATCGACAATGGGAAGAAATGGCCCACATCGTCCGACACGGCGAAGCAGAGTCCGTCGAGCCGGAAGCTGAAACAGCAGCAAGCGACGGACTGATAACCCCTCTCGAATAGGCACTTGCCATGGAACCGAGCAACCCGACGCCGGAAAGCGAACCTGCGGCCAAGACGGTCGCCGCGATCGATCTGGGATCGAACTCGCTGCGCATGGTGATCGCCCAAGTGTTGCCCGACGGCCGGATCGAGCCGTTGGAGCGGCTGCAACGGGCCGTTCGGCTCGGGCAGGACACCTTTCGCCGAGGCCGGCTCGGGACGCAGACGATGCGCGCGGCCCTTGCCGTGCTGCGCGACTACCGGCAAATGCTGCAACTGTATAAAGTCGAACGCATTCGGGCCGTGGCCACCAGCGCGGTTCGCGAGGCGGGCAACGCCGATACGTTCCTCGACCGCATTCTCATGGCCACCGACCTGCACGTCGACGTGATCGGCACCTCGCAGGAGAGCCGACTCAACGTTTCGGCCGTTCGTCATGCCGTGGGCGATGCGATGGGTGTGAATTGCGGGCGGACGCTGATCGCCGACGTCGGTGGCGGCAGCACGCTGCTGACCGTGTTGCACGACGGCGAGATCGTCACGTCGCAGAGCTTGGGGCTGGGGTCGATCCGCTTGCAGGAATCGCTCTCGACGAGCCAGGAAACGCCGCGGCGCTCCGCCGAGTTGCTCCGTCAGCAGATCACCAACGAAACGATGAGCACGGCCAGTTCCTTGCAGTTGAAGAGCGTCGAATCGTTCGTGGCCATTGGTGGCGATGCCCGATTCGCCGCCCGAGAGATCGGCAAACCGACCGAATCGGAAAAGTTGACCACCGTCGATCGCGACGCGCTGGACAAATTGGTGCGACGCTGCCAGAAACTGACGGTCGACGAGCTGGTCAAACGTTACAATCTGCCGTTCGCCGCGGCCGAAACGCTCAACCCGGCCCTGTTGGTGTACCAGATCCTCCTGCACAAGACGCAAGCCGAGCAGATGATCGTCTCGCACGTCTCGCTGCGCGACGGGCTGTTGCTGGAACTGGCCCGCGACGTCACGGGCCAGGAGGACGAGGTGCTGCTGAAAGGCGTGGTCCACTCGGCTATGGCGGTGGCCGAGAAATACCGCATCGACCCGGAGCACTCTCGCAATGTGGCCGATTTGGCCGTTTGCCTGTTCGATCAACTCCAGGTCGAGCACGGGCTGGG
>JAZFUB010000164.1:0-4138 GCA_036447015.1 Thermoguttaceae bacterium
TGGGTGACGGCTTGTTGGTGCGGACCGCGCGGACCACCTCTTTGAGCTCGGCGACGAACGCGTCGCATGGGTCGCCCGAGCCCAGTTTTGGGTGTTGGACCTTGCCTTTGTTGTCGAGTACGGTCACCGGATAGCCGACGACCCAATCATTGCCGATGGCGGCGGCGTCGAACAGGAGTGTTGCCTCCGCGAGGTAGATCTCGAAGTCGTGCGTGAAGGGGCGGCCCTGTTGGTCGATCACGCCGCTGGTGGCCGTCACGACTAGCTCGGGATCCTCGAAGCGGAACTGCGATGTAAACCGCTCGACCACTTCGCCTCGCATGCTGCCGACGCTTTGCACGCTCGTGGGCATGCCGCACAACAAGCGGATGAAATGGGCGTCATGAACGTGCAGGTCGAGCATCGGCCCGCCGGTCGTCTTCGGATTGTAGAAGTCGGGCAACCAGAGCGGATCGGAGATGATCCGTTTGAAATGCCCACCGAGCAGTTTGCCGTACTTGCCGCTGGTGATCGCCTTGTACGCGAACGCGAACTCGGGAAAGAACGGCAGCACGTGGCCGATCATCAGTTGCTTGCCGGCCCGATCGGCCGCCTTGACCATCCGCTTGGCATCGGCCGGGTTAAGCGCGATCGGTTTCTCGCAGAAGACGTGCTTGCCCGCCTTCAAGGCGGCGATCGTCACGTTGGCATGCAGCGAGGGCGGCAGACAGACATCGATCACGTCGAGATTCGGATCGGCCAACATCTCGTCGAGATTCTCGTATCGGGCAATGCCGCCGAGGTCCATCTTCGTGCCCTTGGGCCCGAAGTTCCCCTGGATCGATCGCCAATCGCCGGCCAGTCGTTTCTTGTCCTGTTCGCACAGGGCAGCGACCTTCGCGCCGCGAACCTTCTGGTACGCCAGGTAATGGATCATGCCCATGAAACCGATGCCCGCGATGCCGACGTTAATCATTTTTTGTGATCCTTTAGAGATGAGTTGCAAGCGTTCTTGTTTAGCGGCCGGGCTTGCCCGGCGTGTTTCTTCCGTCCCGCCAAGTCGTGGATGTAGGGTGCGTCTGGACGCACCATGGACTGCCATTGAACTCCTGATTTCAAGATGGTGCGTCCAGACGCACCCTACATCTCTCTTTCCGTCCAATAACGGCGACGACTGAATTCTTGCGAATCCAGCTACCCGACGATCCTAATCTATTGCTTGCGTTGCATCAACCCGAGGAACGTTCCGTACGCGTCGTCCCATGCGGCCGTGTTTTGCGGTTCGTATTGCTCGACGTCGAAACTGCCTCGGATGACCTCTCGGGCTTCGGCGATGGAGCCCACGTCGCCGGCCGAGACGGCCTGCATCATCAGGTTGCCGATGGCGGTTGCCTCGACCGGACCGGCCACGACGCGGCGTCCACAGGCATCGGCGGCGGCCTGGCAGAGCTGCCGGTTCCGGGTGCCGCCTCCGACGATGTGGATCGTCTCGAGCCGTCCCCCGGCAAGTTCCTCGCACATGCCCAACACGTGGCGGAATTTCATGGCGATACTCTCCAACGCACATCGCAGGATGGCCCCTTCGTCGCCGGGAACCGCCTGGCCCGTCTGCCGGCAATACGCACGGATCGCGTCGGGCATGCTCTCGGGAGCCAGGAAATCGGACACGTCGGGATCGATGAACGAAACCAACGGCTTGGCCGCCGCCGAGAGCCCGTTGAGATCCTCCCAACCCCAATCGCGTCCGGCACGATTCCACGTTCGGCGGCACTCCTGGACCAACCACATGCCCGTGATGTTCTTCAACAGCCGAATGGTGTTTCCTACGCCGCCTTCGTTGGTGAAGTTCAACTCCAGCACTTTGTCGCTGATGACCGGCTCGGGCGATTCGATCCCCATCAGGGCCCAGGTCCCCAGGCTGATGTAGCACCAATCGGGTCGCTCGCCGGGTCGGCTTTGGGCGGGCACGGCCATCACGGCACTGGCCGTGTCGTGCGAACCGGGCAGAATAACATTGGCCGCCGAAAGCCCCGTCTCGGCAACCAGATTGGGCAGCAACGGCCCGAGGTTCGTGCCCGGCTGTTCGATCGGGCCGAGGATATCGGTCGGCAACTCGAACTGGTCGAGCAGTTCGACGGCCCAGCCGCCGGTCGTCGGATTGTAGAACTGGCTGGTGCTGGCCTCGGTCATCTCGTTGCACTTCGTGCCGGTCAACAGCCAATGGAACAAGTCGGGAACCATGAGCATGGTTTGGGCCGTCTCCAACAGGGGCGACCGTTCGAGTTTCATCGCAAGGAGTTGAAAGAGCGTGTTCAGTTGCATGAACTGGAGGCCCGTGTGCCGAAAAATCTCCTCGCGCGGGACCATGGCGAAGGCCTTCTCCATCATGTCGTTGGTCCGACTGTCGCGATAATGGTAGGGGTTGCCCAGCAGTTCGTCTCCTTTGCCGAGCAGTCCGAAGTCGACGCCCCAGGTATCGACGCCGACGCCTGCGACGCGATCTCCCAGTTTGGCGCCTGCCGCATGCAGTCCCCGTCGGACATGCGACCAGAGGCCCAGCAGGTCCCAGTAGAGCCGCCCGGCGGCCTCGACGGCACCGTTCTCGAATCGGTAGATTTCCTCCAACCGCAGCTTATCGCCGTCGAACAGCCCAGCCATGTGCCGTCCGCTGGAAGCCCCCATGTCGATCGCCAGAAACGCCTTTTCAGCCATGGTCGAAATCCTCATCGAGAACGGATGGTAGTGGATCGTTAGCCGTCGGGCTTGCCCGACGTTGGGTTGGAATTGTCAATTTGTTCGCTGCAATAGCGTCACGATGTTAGCCGCTGGGCTTGCCCCGCGCTGTGGAGTAGGGAAACCGTCGAGCACTTCGCAGCGCGGAGCAAGCTCCGCGGCTAACATCGTGCCGCCCAGCGGGCCCGTGGTCAAGAGCCTCCCCCCTCCATTTGGGCAGGCCTCACGTCATCCCACCGGCTATCGAACCAGAATGGAGAAAATGGCGTCGCTGATAGTTGACTTTGGTAAGAAACATTTGTAGGATTCAGAGTAATGTATACTTAAACACGTATGTAGGGTTGCGTCTGCTGCCCAAACCTAGTTCCTCTGGGTGGTTTAACAAGATCTCCTGAGGAGATGTGATGTCGGCGAAGAGTTCACATTTTGTGTGGAAAGCCAAATGAAAGTCTCTGCCAAAACGGAGTACGCCTGCATCGCGATGTTGGAATTGGCCTCCCAATATGGGTCGGGCGAGCCGGTTCGTATTCGGCGAATTGCAGAGCGGCACGACGTGCCACCGCGGTTTCTGATTCAGATTCTCCTTCAACTCAAGGGGGCCGGCCTGGTAGCCAGCGTCCGTGGAGCGGCCGGCGGATATCGTCTGATCAAATCGCCCGATGAGGTCTCGCTCGGTCGGGTCATGGAGGTGATCGACGGCGTATCCCCGGAAAATGGACATAAGACAAGCGCCTCGCCCGAATCACCCGCCGTGAAAGTGCTGACCCAGGCTTGGCAGGAGGTGACGACGGTCGAACGTACGATGCTTAACGAGATCACGCTGTCCGATCTGCTCGAACGGGCCAAGGGACAGGACGAGCAGATGTATTATATCTGAGTGGACCCTCTCGGTGGGGGGGTATATCCACTATCGGAACAGCGAAGCTTTCGGCCACTTGCCGCCCAACTTGACCTGCCACTACCCTTGCCGCGGCACGCACAACATCCGCTCGCGGACCTGCCCGGTTGAATTCACACCACGTGCCCTTATATTGAAGGGCTTAACCGCTTACACAAGATACGGAAAGGATATAGTTGATGACCCAACTCACCCCCCCTCATGGAGGCTTGTCGGAACCGATTTGCCGAACCGTCGAGTCCGATGCGATCGCCGACTTTCGGGCTCACGCCGATACACTGACGAAAGTACCCGTCTCCGATGCAGACCTCTCGACCGTCTACCGTCTTGGCGACGGAGGGCTCAGCCCATTGGTCGGTCCGATGGACTGCGCCACTTACGACCGGGTACTCGACGAGTCGGTCATCGACGCGTACCTCGAGAATCGGGGAACACAACGCGATCGTCGACGTGCGACGTCCTCGCATGTGCTGGCTCACCTCCGGGCCGAGGGCGTGACCCCTCCGCGGCCGGTCCGCCGGGACGACT
>JAZFUB010000165.1:0-4262 GCA_036447015.1 Thermoguttaceae bacterium
TGGGCGAGGTCGGCATCAGCACCGACAAGACCGGCTCGTTGGCGGCCGAGCGGATATCGAGCATGCTCTCACCCGTCACAAGTCCCAACGACCAGATCCCCTTTCGAGGATACTCGACGGCCACCACGCGTGTGTACTCGATTTCACGTTCCGTGAACAGAAAGTCACTGACTTGCTTGACCGACGAGTAGACGTTCCTGATCAACGGCAATTGGTCAATTCCCGACTCGAACCGGTGCCAGAAGAAGCGGCCGATACCTGCCGCCATGAACTTCCCCATCAGATAGAGCAGCAGGATAAAAAGCGACAGGACGAGGAGAATCGCTGCCCACGGAGGAAGTTTGTTCAGGTCGACCCAGCGGCGGTAGAGGTCCTTGCCGGTGGTCGGCATCGGCTCCTCGCCCTGTTCTTGCTCAACCAGATCGTAGACCTCCTGGGGGACGAACGCGCCGTTTTCCATCCGCCGGTACTTACGACCATCGAGCGTGACCGTCGAATCCAACGAGTCGATGTCGGTCCGGATGTCCTCGTTCAGCCAAACGACCCTGTCTCGGACCCAACCGGCGACCGGATCCAGAACGTGTTCGTTGATCGAAATGATGACCCAGAGGAAAATGAGAATCGTAAACAATGGTGGTGCAACGACCCCCATGCCGCGCAGCACGGCCTTGCGGAACGGGCGGGCCGGCGTCTTCTCATCGCTGCTGGGAAGGTTCGAGTTGGTAGCCATACTTCCTATCTTTGTCATTTTGTGGCGACGGGCAAGGCCTTGCGTCTGACTACAGCCAACAATTCTACGTTGCGTTCGGTCCTTGGGCTCGCGCAATCACCACGGCAGCGACCATCGCCGCCCCGGCCTTTCTGAGCACGCCGGCAGCCTCGCTGCAAGTGGCCCCGGTTGTCAAGATATCGTCAACCAGCACCACTCGGGCACCATGCAAATCGTCGCTTCGCCGAACGGCAAAAGCGCCGCGTACGTTACGAAACCGCTGTCCCGTCGGTAAGTCCTTTTGTGGCAGCGTGTTGCGCTTTCGGCGGAGCATCCCGTAGGAGACCGGAATCCGCATCTCGGCGGCCAGGCGTCGGGCCACGGTCTCGGGGCTATTCGTTCCTCGGGCCAGTTTTCGAGTCCAATACATGGGGATCGGGAGGATCAGGTCGGCATCAAAGCTCGACAGCGGTCCGGCTCGTCGGGTGGCCAACAATCGCCCCATCGCCGCCGAGAGCGGTTCGCTGCCGCGACGTTTCATCCGCAGCACCACCTCACGCAGCTCCGCTTGATAGCTCCCAAGAGCAGTCGATACCCCGAATTTGAGTGGGTATTTGCGGCAGAGACCGCATTGGCCTTTCGACCCTCCGTCGCCGGCACCGATTGCCGCACATCGTGGGCAACCGTCCCATGACTCGGGCCCCAGGAGCGTCTGACATGCGGAGCACAGGAGAATGTCGTGCCCGGGCGACGATAGATCCGTGCCACAGTGCTCGCACCGCGGTGGGAACAGCAGATCCAACCCGGCCGGGAGAATACGAGCCGACCGACGGCAGAAATCGTGAACCAATCGGGTCATGGGGCCGTCTCTTCCAGACAGGGAGCGTGTGGCGTCGGTTTGGCGTCCGAACTGAGTATTACGTCCACACACAGTCTATAATACACCCTTTTGCCGACATTGCGCAGTGGGCCGATCGCAACCAAACACCTTGACTTGACGTTGCCGATTGCCCTATGCTGCCCCCGTTCGGCCTATGGCAACCATGTTCCAGAAAGCATCGATCCTAATGCCCGATTCAGGCAGTTCCAATCAACCAGTGCTCAGCCAACGAGCACGCCGTATTGCTACGGAACCGTTGGCCAACCTGCTGATGGCCAAAACGTTGGCCCAGCCCGAGCTGATTTCGCTGGCGGCCGGGTTCGTCGATCAGCGGACGCTGCCGGTCGAACCGACCCGCCAGGCACTGGAAGCCATCTGGTCGGATCCCGAGCAGACGCGGGCCGCCCTGCAATACGGCACGACGATCGGCCATGCACCGCTTCGCGAAGCCGTACTCGAGCGGATGCTGCGTGCGGATGGCTGTACGGCCGACGAGTTGAATGTTTCGATCGACCAGGTCGTCGTCACCGCCGGCAGCAACCAACTACTGTTTCTTGTGGGCGACACGCTGCTCGACCCGGGCGACGTGGTCCTTTGTGGCGCACCGAGCTACTATGTGTTCTTAGGTGCCCTGGAGAACCTGGGAAGCCGAGCCATCGGTGTCGAAATCGACCAATACGGCCTGATTCCCGAGGCCGTCGAGCAACGTTTGGCTCGACTGGAAGCGGAAGGCGAGTTGGGTCGCGTCAAGGCGATCTACGTGACCACCTACTACGACAACCCCAGCGGCCTGACCATGCCGGCCGAGCGCCGAGCCGCCCTGGTCGAGATTGCTCGGCGTTGGTCTCGCCGGAGCAAGATCTATGTGATCGAGGACGCTGCCTATCGGGAACTTCGCTACTATGGCGACGATACGCCCAGTTTGCGCTCGTTCGATCCCGAGGGCGATACGGTCATCCACGCGGGCACGTTCTCGAAGTCCTTCTCGCCGGGCATCCGCGTCGGTTGGGGGATCCTGCCGAAGGCATTGGTCCAACCGGTCTTGGCGCAAAAGGGGAACGTCGATTTCGGCTCGCCGAATCTGAACCAGACGTTGATGGCCGCCGTATTGCGGATGGGGCTCTTCGACCCGCACGTCGAGCGGCTTCGCGACGGCTATCGCCAAAAGGCCGACGCCGCGCTCCGCGCTGCCGACGAACTGCTCGCACCGATCGACGGTGTCCTATGGGACCGGCCCCAAGGCGGTCTCTACGTGTGGCTTCGGTTGCCGGGGAGCGTCGATGCCGGACTGTCCGGCCCGTTGTTCGATCGGGCCATCGACGAAGGCGTCCTGTACGTCCCCGGTGAGTATTGCTATCCGAACGGCGATCAGGCGCCGGCCAAGAATGGGGTGCGACTGAGTTTCGGCGTTTCCTCGCCCAAAGACATTCATCGCGGGATCGAAGCACTCGCCCGCGCTATCCGCCAGGTATTGTCATGACGACGATCGACCGTTACCTGCTTCGGCAGTTCATCCAATCGTTTCTGATCTGCTATCTGAGCCTGACGGGTCTGTTCATCGTCTTCCACGCCTTTACGAATCTCGAAGAGTTTTTGCGCCACGCCGAGAAGGCCGGCGGGCTGTTCGCGTTGATGGGATGGTACTACTTCTACCAGTCGATTCTCTTCTTCGACCGAACGGCCGCCCTGTTGGCGCTGGTGGCGGCGATGTTCACCGTGACCTGGATCCAGCGTCACAACGAGATGATCGCGTTGATGGCCGCGGGCATCTCCAGGGCTCGCGTCGTGGTACCGGTGATCTCGGCGGCGATTGTGATCGCGCTGCTGGCCGCGGCCAACCGCGAGTTGATCCTTCCCGGGCTGAGCGAGGAGTTGTCCCGGCACCCGACCGACATGCTCGGCGACGTCGGCCAGTCGCTGCATCAGCAATGCGACTACCATAGCGGGATCTGGATCGACGGCAAGCGAACGTTTTCCGATCGGCAGCGGATCGAGAAGCCCAGTTTCGATCTGCCACAGGCGCTGGATGAGTACGGAAGCCAATTGACTGCCGAGAACGCCTTCTATCGTCCGCCCGAGGGGGATCGCCCCGGCGGCTATTTGCTCGACGGGATCACGCAGCCGAAGGATATTGCCACGCGAGCCTCTTTGAGCCTTGATGGCGAGCCGATCCTCATCACGCCTCACGACGCGCCCAGGTGGCTCCAGCCCGATCAGTGTTTTGTAGTTAGCGACCTGAACTTCACGCAGTTGGCCGGTGGAGATGATCTTCACGAGTATGGCTCGACGGCCCAGTTGATTGCAGGATTGCGGAATCGGAGCCTCGACCTGGGTGCCGACCGTCGCGTGGCGATTCATTCTCGCATGGTCCGTCCACTTCTGGACATCACGCTGCTGTTCTTGGGCCTGCCGCTGGTCGTCTCACGCGAAAGCCGCAATGTGTTCGTGGCGATCGGTCTGTGCGGTCTGGTTGTGACGGTCTTTCTGCTGGTGACCTTCGCAAGTCAACAACTGGGGGCCAACTATCTGCTCAGCCCGGCACTGGCAGCTTGGATGCCGTTGCTGATTTTCGTGCCGATCGCCGTCTGGATGGCCGAGTCGATTCGGGAATGAATGACGTATATTTGCTCATTGATCCGTTGGGTGAGCATAGATGGTGCGTCTCGACGCACC
>JAZFUB010000166.1:0-3329 GCA_036447015.1 Thermoguttaceae bacterium
CCACGTTGGCCAGTCATTTGCTTCCGAGGCGAACAGTTCGTATATTGGAATGTTGGCGATGTGGGGTCCGGTGCTCTGTCAAGCTTAATATGTCACGTAGCTGGATTCGCAAGAATTCAGGCGAATACGGCGACTCCTGAATTCTTGCGAATCCAGCTACCTCCAAACACTCCCTTGGACCAATCACGATGAAATACTTCATGCAAACGCGCTGGGCCGCTTCGGTCGTTTTTTGGAGTTCTGTCGTTGCCCTGCTGTTGGCCACCGCGCTGCCGACGCCGGCCGTCTCCTGCGACACGCCCGTCTGTCGCTATGCGATGTACAATTGGCCCAGGTCTCCTTTCTACGTCGTCTATTTTCACCAGGGCGAGATTTCCGAAGAGGACGCGGCCGCCAATAAGCTGCTCGAGGAGATGGGCGAGGTCGGCCCGGCGGGGGCGAACCTTGCGTTCAAGGCGATCGACGTCACCGATGAAGAGCAGTTGAAGCAGATTCCCGAGTTCTTCAACGAGGCACGCAAGGAACTGGTGAAGGGTACCGACCCGACGCACATGATCTTTCCGCCCTGGTATACCGACCCGATGGTCGAACGGCTCGACGAAGCGGCCGTGAAGAATCTGGCCGACTCGCCCATGCGACAGCAGATCGGCGAGCTGTTCAACGAGGGCAACTCCTCGATCTTGATGATTCTGACCGGCCCCGACGAAGAAGCCAACGCCAAGGCCGAGAAGGTGGCCGCCGAGGTCGTCAAGGCCGCGGCCACGGGCGAAGTGCCGATGGCCGAGGACGCGGACGAGTACTACGAGGAGCCCACTTCTGAAGAGGATGCCGCGGCGGATGATGAAGCAGATACCGAAGCAGACCAGGAAGAAGAGGAAGAAGCCGAACCGAGGCTCAAAGTGGCCGTCTTGAAGGTTGCTCGAACCGATCCGGCCGAGCAGTGGCTCGTCCGTACGCTGCTGTCGGTCGAATCCGACCTGCGCGATTCGGAGTTTGAGAAGGACGCGATGGTCTTCGCGATCTATGGCCGTGGACGTGCCATGCCGCCCTACGTGGGCAAGGGCATTACGACCGACAACCTGATCGAGTGCGTCGCGTTCCTGGCCGGGCCCTGCTCGTGCATGGTCAAGGACCAGAACCCGGGCGTCGATCTGTTGACCACCTGGGACTGGGACGCCACGGCCGAGATCATCGCGAGGGACGACCCCTCGCTCAATCCGGATCCCTGGGATTACCAAGAGTACGCACAGAACGACGAGGGAGACTGGAGCGAAGCGGAGTCGACCGATCCGGAACCGGCCGATACGGCCATGACCGAGCCGCCGGTGATGGCGATGAGCCCGACGATCACGACCCACGCTACCGAAACCGTGGCAGACGGTTCACCGACGGAAGATACACCGACCGAGGATCCCCCGGCCGAAGAGACGCCGGCAACGACCGCGGTCACCGAGTCACCGAATGAGGATGTGCCCGGTGATGACGCGGCCGAAGCCGAGGCGCAGGTAGCGGAAGAGAGTTCGGCGGCAGGGAAACTCGACGCGCGAGCCACGGAAGAAGACCGTGCCCAGTCGTTCGCATCGCGTCAGGCGTGGGTGCTCGGGCTCGGTCTGGCCGCCGGAGCGCTGCTGGTGGTTGTGGTCGGCCTGGCCATGACCGGCCGAAAGCAATCGTAGCTGGATTCGCAAGAATTCAGGAGTCGACAGTGAACTCGTTTGGGGATTCCCTGAACTCTTGCGAGTTCAGCTACGGAATTGTGTAGCGATGGCGGAACAGATGATTCACTTCGAAGACGTCAGCAAAACCTATTCGACGGCCGATGGGCCGGTCCATGCGCTTTCGGGCGTCAACATGGACGTCGGCCAGCGCGAGTTCATTGCCGTGCGAGGACCCAGCGGCTGCGGCAAGTCGACGTTGCTGATGCTGGCCGGTGGCTTGGGGACGGCCACTTCGGGTCGCGTGAGCGTTGCCGGAGAGGATCTCACGGCGGCGGGACCGGCCGCGCTGGCCCGATTCCGCGCCAAACGGATCGGATTCGTCTTCCAGATGTTCCACCTGCTGCCCTATTTGACCGTGTTGGACAACGTGGCCGCCGCCTCGACCGGAGAACAATCGACCGCTAGGGCCCGGGCCGCCGAATTGCTCGAAAAATTCCATCTGACCGACCGGCTGCGCCACCGTCCGGCCGAACTCAGTGCGGGCGAACGACAACGGGTGGCGATGGCCCGGGCGCTGATCAACGGACCGACGCTGATCCTGGCCGACGAACCGACGGGCAACCTCGACCCGGGCAGCGCCACGATCGTGCTCGATCTGCTGGCCGACTTCCACCGCGAGGGTGGCACGGTTTTGTTGGTCACCCACGAGGAGCAGGCGGCCGCATACGCCGGGCGAACGATCCTGCTGCGGCAAGGCACGATCGAAGGTGATGCGACGGCCAGTTCAAAGCAAGAGGAACCGGAAAGAGCATGACTGGAGGGATTGCGTTGGGCAGTACCCCGTTGGAGGAGTGTGTAATTGGGGCGATCGAGGATTTCTCCGCAGGGCCCCTTGCAAAGCCCGACGATCTAGGATAGGTATTGGAGCCTACCGTCGAGTATTGACGCCGAGTAGTGACGCCGATCTGGCGGCCGTGGACGCACCTGCGGTAGCCAGTCTATGCCCGAGAAGGTGAGTTCGCGATGGCCGACGAGATCAAAGACAAAGAGATCGAAGACAAAGAGATCGAAGACGAAGAGACGACTGAAGAGCAAGTCGGTGACAAGAAGAAACGGATTCTGCTGGTCGACGACGACCGAGAGATCGTTGAGTCGATGAGAGTTGTCCTGGAGTCGAAGGGTTACGAGATCATCATCGCCCGAAACGGTAACCAAGGGTTGGCGATGGCCGAACGCGAGAATCCCGACTTGGTGATCCTCGACATGATGATGCCCAAGCGAAGTGGGTTTCTCGTGCTCGAAAAACTGCGCCGCACTCGCTCGGTGCCGATGCGGATCATCATGGTCACGGCCAACGAGGGGAGCCGCCACAAAGCCTACGCCGAGATGCTCGGCGTGGACGACTATATCCGCAAACCGTTCGCCATGGATCGGCTGATCGATAGCGTCAGCCGTCTGTTGGACTGATGTTAGCCGCGATGCTTGCATCGCGCTGACGTTGCCCCCGTTAGTCCCAGCGCGGGGCAAGCCCCGCGGCTAACTTAGAAGTCCTGCGCGTCGATCACTTCTCCGTCTTTGCGGTTCCCCAGCAGCTTATGGACGTGCGGGTCGATCGAGTAGCGGATTGCTCGGACCGACCCGTCGCACAGCCCCATGTGGAATCCGGCCGAA
>JAZFUB010000167.1:0-5396 GCA_036447015.1 Thermoguttaceae bacterium
ACTTGCTCGCGGGCAGTATGGCAAACAGGGAGGTTTGCTCATGGGTCGGATCAAATCATTCGTGGCAATCGGACTGCTCGTCGTGACGGGCGTGTGGGGATCCTGGGCCTGGGGGCTCTTTCGCTCGGAACCGACGGCGGCCGATTCCCCCACCGCACCGCCGGAAATCGGGCGCATGGTCCGTCTTGCCGGCGGTCCCTTCCGAATGGGAAACGATTTGGCGAACGATCCGGCCGAACGCCCGGCCCACGAAGTGTTCCTCAGCCCGCTGCTGATCGACGAGCATGAAGTGACCAATCGGCAATTTGCCCAGTTCGTCGCCCAGACCGGCATGCACACCACGGCCCAACAGCGAGGTTGGTCCTACGTCTTCGATCGCAACGAGCAAGAGTGGGTTCGGTGCGACGGAGCCGATTGGCGGCATCCGGGCGGGCCGGACACGTCGTTGGACGGCCGCGACGACTCTCCGGTGGTACACGTTTCCTGGTACGATGCGACCGCCTATGCCCGATGGTCGGGCAAACAGCTTCCGACCGAGGCCCAGTGGGAATACGCGGCCCGATCGGGGTTGCGCGACGCCAATTTCCCCTGGGGGCGGGAAGAACGGATCGACGGCCGCTACCAGGCCAACTACCGGCAACACGGCAAGGACCCCTGGGCCGACGGATTCGAGGGCCTAGCGCCGGTCAAGTCGTATCCGGCGAGCCGGTTCGCGCTTTACGACATGTCGGGCAACGTTTGGGAGTGGTGTGCCGACCGGTACGGCGAAGACTACTACGGAACCGGTCCCCGAGAGGATCCGGCCGGTCCGGACGAAGGACCGCTACGTGTGATTCGCGGCGGGTCATGGCTGTCGCCGGAGAACTACTGCCTCGGTCACCACGTCTCGACTCGAGGGAAACGGCCCGCCGAAGAAACCTCTCAGCACGTCGGTTTTCGTTGCGTGCGGTCCGCCGAGCGGTAGGCGATCGTGCTCACCTGTCCGTTTAGCTGCCGCCGGTACGGCGGCTCAATGCTTCAGCGCACTTTCGCGACCAAGCCGCCGTACCGGCGGCAGCTAAACGGCAAGTGCGTGCTTCTATCCGTCGAACCGTCGCAAGCGATCTTCCAGGCGGCGGGCGGCTTGTGTCTCGCCGGCCGAAGTGGTTTGCTCCATGGCGAGTAGATCGTCGATCATTCCTTGGGCATCGTCGGTCACGTTGCACAGTCGCGTCAGCCAGAGAGAGCGGAACATGCCGGTGGAATCGAACAGTTCCGGCTGGAAGCAGGCGAGAATGGCGGCCGCGATTTCGCCGTTCAGATCGGCGTTGGGGCTGGTCGCACAGAGTCCTTGGCGGAAGGCGGCCCGAAGCGAGGTCAGCACCAACGGCCACGCGTGGCGACCGCCTTTCAGATCGCTCCGGTATTGTAGGTCCTCGGCGAAGTCCTTGGCCCGTTGTGGCTCGACGGCGAACTCGCTGACGTCGTGCAGCCCGGTGAGGTAGCCGACCAGCATATCGGTCCAGCGTTCGGTGCGGCGGCGGAGATGGTTGAGTTTGACGGCCGCCTCGATGTCGATTCCCGGTCCGCGCACCATCAGCGTCAACACGCGATGCCGCGCTTCCATGTGTCCGATCAGCACGCTACGTGCAACCGGTTCCGCCCGATCCGTGCCGTGAGATCGGTCGTGGGCACACAAAAGGGCCGTCCATACCCGGGTGAGCACTTCGCCGGTGAGCACTTCTTCGAGCACGCCGCGAATATGCGGCCATCGAGTTTGGCGGTCTTCGGGAGTGTTTTGTCCGGCCGTATCGGCGAATTCTCTCAGACTCCGCCTCCAGCGGTCCAGGCGACATTTCGAGGCCGTCCAGTATTGCTCGATGCTGCTGGCGGAAAGCGGTCCGGCATCGCGGACCAGCACCGGTCCGTGGGCCGAAACGATGGCGGCCAATTCGACGAGTTCGCGAGCGTGCATAGCGGTCAGATCCATCCGGGCAGCGGTGAGATGAGAACGATGGACGTGAGTCCAGAAGCAGAACAACTCGACGCTGGGCAGCCGGAAGAGCCCGAGGGGACCAAGGCTCTCCCGGTGCCGAGGCATCGTCTGAAGACACCGTGTCGATACACCGTGTCGATATGCCGTGTCGATACACTCAGCAGGATGCAAACTCGATGCCGAACGACCTCGGGCGGTCCACGACGACCGGTGCTGATACGAGAAAGGCTTGTGTGGAAAGGACTTGCGCCTTCTGTAGATCGCGTGCAAACGATCCGCTCAGGCAAGCCGATGTTGCGGCATGACAACGGGGCGGTGTTCTTACGGCACCGCATGTGGAACGTCCGTCCCGAGAATTCCACGCACAAGAGCACCACTCCAAGCCCACCGACTGCGATCGGTGGGACCCTCCCTACTTCTTCAACGACCCGCTTGTGCAGGCGCCCCCTACTGCCGGGAAATCAGCCCGATATCCAGAGCGATGACCCAGAACATCAGCCCGAGAATGAAGAAGAGGCCGAAGTAGGTCAGCACCAGTTGGATGCGTTCGTCGGCCGGTTTTCCGCGGATGCCTTCCCAGGCCAGCAGCACCATGTGTCCGCCGTCGAGCAGCGGAATCGGCAGGAAGTTGATCACCGCCAGGTTGGCACTCAAGAGCGTCAGGAAGATGAACAGTGCGGCCGTCCCCTGATCGGCGGCCTGAATGGCGACTCTGAAGATCGAGATCGGCCCGCCCAGCATCCTCGGCGAAACCTGGGTGCCGATCTTCTGCAGGAACCGATAGACCAGCAGGGTCGAGTTGCATGTTTCACCGGCACCCAACCGCACGGCTTCACCGAACGAGTCGGCTTTCTCGATGGTATACAGCGGCTCGAATCCCAAATAGGAGAACCCTCGGTCGGGATTGAACCAGTCGGCGGCAGCGACCGGTTCGAGCATGGCTGTCAGTTCTTCCTTCTGGCGCTCCCAGGTCAATTCGACTTTGGCACCCGGCGACTGGTACTGCAATAGAAAGTAGACGAAGACCGGCCAGTTGCGGTGTTCTTCGTCGAAGTCGATGTCCTTCTTGACCAGTTCGAAGTCATCCTCGGTCGGTGTCTGTGACTCGGGAGGAGGAATGAACTTTGCACTTCGCAGCACGTCACCGGCACGCAAGCCGGCCTTGTCGGCCGGGCTGCCGTCCAATGCCGTATGAACCCGGTTGAGTACGGGATAGGCGATGCCCAACACCGGCACCGTGACGGGGCTGTTTTCTTCCTGGTAAAGGTCGAAGCGGTCGGCCGGGCGGAGTTTCACGCGCAAATAGATCGGATCCGCTTCGGCCTCGCGGTTGAGCGTCAGCGTAATCACCTCGCCGACCCGTCGCCGCAGCCGGTCGGGCAAGGTCAGCGGATCGCCCGGTGATTCGCCGTCGATGGACACGATCTTGTCGCCCGGTTGGACGCCTGCCATGGCTGCCGGCGAACCGTCCTGCACCGCACTGATTTCGCCCATCTCCATGACCAGCCCCAGCCGTCGCATTGGATTCACGGGCATTTCGATTTCAACGAGATGGTGGCCGCCGCCGTCGGACATCTCTGCGGAGGCCTCTTTGGCGGAATCGGCCTTTGCCTTGCGTGCGACGGTCAACGTAAGCGACTTGTCCGGATGCAACGCCAGATACCGCTGCAACACCATGTGCTGCTGCGGCGCCGGATGGTCTTCGATCGAGACGTCGTCGATCCGGACGATCGTGTCGCCCGGCTCCAGCGCCGGGCGGCAACGGGCGGCCGCCGAACCGGGGACCGCCAGCGGCCCTTTACTCGAGAACGTGGTCGTCGAGGCGCTGCGGATTCCGATGCGAGGGATCAATCCGCTGCTGTTGGGCATTACCTCGAACGTCAGCCGCTCTTCCACACCGGGACGGGCAATATCGGGGCGGGCAATCTCGATCGACAACCCTTGTTCGAGGTCGTCGCCCAGTGAAATGGCCTCTTGCATATCGCGAAACTTTCTGATCTTCTTGTCGGCAATCTTCAGAATCCGATCGCCGACTCGGATGTCCTGCTGCCATGCCGTTTCGCCCGGCATAAGACCGCCCACGACGCACGGCCGCCGCTGGACGCCCATGCTCGGCAAGAACGCGATCGTGGCCAGGATGAAGGCGAAGATCAAGTTCATGATCACGCCGGCCGAGATAATGGCCATCCGTTTCGGCACGCTTTGAGCCAGATAGCTGCGCGGATCGTAGAGGGCCTGCTCGGCCGCCGCGAGGTCGATCGGTTCGCAAGGGGCGTCTTCCGACGATTCCTCGCCGGCTTCTTGCCCGTCGGTCTTGGCCGTGTCGGGTTTGGCTGAGTTGGGCGGCTCGCTCTCGGGGGACGTTTGTTTCTCGGCAGTTTCCGGCGATTCGTCTTGCGCCGTTTGTTGCAGCTTGGCCCGTTCGATTTCCTCGCGCAGCTTGGCCGGGTTGTCCTCCTGGCCGAGCATCTTGACGTAGCCGCCAAACGGCAGGACGCCGATGCCGTATTCCGTCTCGCCGTAGGTGAACTTGCAGAGTTTCCACCCGGCGATGTCGAATCCCAGGTAGAACTTCTCGCATTTCACGCCGCACGCCTTGGCCACGGCGAAGTGTCCCAGTTCGTGGACGAAGATGACCATCCCCAGGCCGATGGTGACTTTCAACACGGCAATCCAAACGCTCGGGTCGGCCCACCAGGCCACGGCAATCAAGCAGAAATCCAACGTAATACCTCCTGTCGAGCCCAACCGTCCAGCTCGAGCACCCGCTCGAGCGTTGGATGGGGATCGAGGTCATGATTTTCGAGAATACTCTTACAGACGGGCACGATTTCGTGAAACCCCAATTGCCCGTCGAGGAAAGCGGCCACCGCGGCCTCATTCGATCCGTTGAGCACGGCCCCGGCCGTTCCGCCGGATCGGGCCACATCCAGCCCCAGCCGCAATGCGCCGAACCGCTCGAAGTCGGGTGGTTCGAACGTCAGGTCCAGCGTCTTGCCGAAATCGAGCTTGGCCGCCACTCCTGTATGGCGTTCGGGCCAGGTCAACGCATATTGGATCGGCAGCTTCATATCCGGCGGGCTAAGCTGCGCGATGACCGAGCCATCCCTATACTCTACCATCGAATGGACGATCGACTGCGGATGAATCACCACACTAATCTGCTCGGCCGAAAGATCGAACAACCATCGTGCCTCGATGATTTCCAGCGCCTTGTTCATCATGGTAGCCGAATCGACCGTTATTTTCGGCCCCATCTCCCAATTCGGATGATTCAGCGCCGCCTCCACGGTCACTCGCTGCAACTGCTCGCGGGTGAATTGTCGAAACGGGCCGCCGCTGGCCGTCAGCACGATCCGCCGCACGTCCTGGGCGCGACCGGCTTGGAGGGCCTGGAACACGGCGCTGTGCTCGCTATCGA
>JAZFUB010000168.1:0-4382 GCA_036447015.1 Thermoguttaceae bacterium
GTTGTCATTGTCGGTCGGCCCAACGTCGGCAAGTCGAGCGTCTTCAATTGGCTCGCCGGCCGCCGGCTTGCCATTGTCGATCCGACTGCGGGCGTGACTCGCGATCGTGTGACCCAATTGATCGAGATCGAAGATCGGTTCGTCGAACTGGTCGACACGGGCGGAATGGGGATCGTCGACACCGACAACCTGTCGGAGCACATCGAACGGCAGATCCAGATCGCGGTCGATTCGGCCGACCTGATCCTCTTCGTCGTCGACACGCGCGAGGGTCCCCTGCCGTTGGATCAGGAGGTGGCCAAGCGGCTGCGTTACTTGACCGTCCCGGTGCTCTGCCTGGCCAACAAGACGGACCATGAAGGGCTCGATTCGCAGGCCGACGAATTCTATCGCCTCGGGCGCAAGGTGCTGCGCGTCAGCGCCAAACAGAACGTCGGTCAGAGCGAACTGCTCGAAGCCATCGCCCAGCGGCTCCCCGAGCCGACCGACGAGGACGAAACGCCCGTCGAACCAACGATGAAGGTGGCCATCGTCGGGCGTCGCAACACGGGCAAGAGCACGCTGATCAACACGCTGGTCCAGTCGGAGCGGATGATCACCAGCGAGGTGCCCGGCACGACGCGCGACAGCGTCGACGTGCGCTTCGACCTCGACGGGCAAAAGTTCATCGCGATCGACACGCCCGGTTTCCGCCGGAGAAAGAGTATCTCGACCAACATCGATTTCTACAGCACGCACCGGGCCGAGCGAAGCATCCGCCGCGCCGACGTCGTGTTGCTGTTCTTCGACGCCAGCCAGCGGATCAGCAAGGTCGACAAGCAGTTGTGCGACTACATCGCCCAAGAGTACAAGCCGTGTATCTTCGTCGTCAACAAGTGGGATCTGCTGGTCGAAAGCATGCCGACCGAGCGATGGGTGACCTATCTTCGCGATACGTTCCGCACGATGTGGCACGTGCCGATCGCGTTCATCACGGGCGAGACGGGCAAGAACGTCAAGGCGATGCTCAACCATGGGCAGATGTTGTTCAAGCAATCGCGCAGCCGGATCAGCACCAGCAAGCTCAACAAACTGGTTCGTGCCGCATTGGAGTACAATCCGCCGCCGATCGTCCGCAATCGGCGACCGAAGATCTACTACGCGGTGCAGGTCGCCGGCGAGCCGCCCACGATCGTGCTCTTCTGCAACAACCCGAAGGCACTTTCGGCCCCCTACAAGCGCTACCTGTTGGGCGTATTCCGCGATCAACTCGATTTCGGCGAAGTGCCGATCAAACTCTATCTGCGCAAGCGCGAGCGGAGCGACGAGCGCGATGATATCAATAAGTAAGAGAGGTCGACCCGGTCAACTACTCACGGGCTGCTGCTGCGTATGGGCTTTGACCAGATGGGGCATCCAGAGGGCCTTGTCGACCAGTTCGACCAGGACCTCGGGGTCGAACGGCTTGCGGAGATAGTAGGTCCCGCCGACCGCGTGGCTGCGGCGGATGATGTCGGGGATCTGCGCGCCGGAGAGAAACATCACCGGCACGTCCGCCAGCGCAGGATTCTCCTTGATCCGTTCGCACATCTCCAGCCCGCTGTGCCCTTGGAGGTTGATGTCGGAGATGATCAGATCGGGCGGATTCGTCACGGCCTCGGCAAGGGCCGCCTCGGCGGTCGTGCAGCAGTGGCACGTGAGGTCGGCGGCAGTCAAGACTTCTGCCACCTGCTCGAGGACTTCCGATTCGTCGTCGACGACCAGAATCTGTGGCTGGCGCGGTTCGAGTGGGCTCATGGCGGCTTTCTTCGGTTCGGGGGTCGGAAGGGTACGCTCACGTATCTCGGGTAATCCTGCCCACGATCTAGGGTTCCGCTATCCTGTTTTTCGTCTGCGATCGCCCCACAGTTCATTAAGCTTTCGCTCGATCGCCTAATCGCAACATCCGCTACGACCACAAAAACCACGGCCGGTGCCGGTTAGAACGGTTTTTCCGGCAACCTGCTTGAATTCGGCGCGTGGGGCCAGTATGGTGATGGCATGACCACTCCCGACTACATCGTGTTGCTGATCTATTTCGCCGTCATGGCCCTGATCGGGTTGATCTCGATGCTGAAGATCAAGCGGCAGGAAGACTTCTTCATGGGCGGGCGCAGTTTCGGCAAGCTGTTGCAGGCCTTTGCCGCTTTCGGCGCCGGCACCGGGTCGAGCGATCCGATCAACACGGCCCGAACCACCTTTACCAGCGGCCTGAGCGGCATGTGGAGCATCATGTCGTGGTTGTTCGTCACGCCGTTCTATTGGATCACCGGCGTTTGGTACCGGCGGATGCGATACCTGACCCTGGGCGATTGGTTCGTCGATCGCTACGAGTCGCGTTCGCTCGGGGCCGCCTACACGCTGTTCGGCCTGCTGTTCTACATCGTCTATACGGCAATGCTCTTCACGGCCATCGGCAAGTTCGCCTCGCCGCTGATGGGCGATACGCTGGTGATCGCCGGGCACACGCTCAACATAGAGTACGTGCTGGTGCCGATCATCGCGGTGATCGTCATCGTCTACGGCGTCTTGGGCGGACTGACTGCCGCCTATTGGACCGACCTGATCCAGGGCGTGTTCATCATCCTGTTGTCGGTCCTGCTGATCCCCTTCGGCCTGTTGGCCCTGGTCGAGAAGTTCGGCAATCCGGCCGACGGAACGTTTGCCGACGGCCTTCGTGCCATGTCCGACGGGCTGCGGATCATGCACGAGCGCGTGCCCGCGGGACTGTTCGAGATCGTCGGCTCCTCGGACGCCAGCGAGTTTCCCATCTATCGGATCGTTGCGGTCGTGGTGATCCTGCTGGTCGGCGTGGTGGTGATGCCCCACTTCATCGCCACCGGCGGCGGGTCGGCCAAGTCGGAGACCACCGCCCGGGTGGGGCTGGTTGCGGGTAACTTCGCCAAACGGTTCTGCACGATCGGTTGGGCAATGACCGCGCTGATCATTCTCGCACTGATGGCCGACAACCCCGACCTGGCCGAGGATCCCGACAAAGTTTGGGGCATCGCCTCGCTCGAGCTGTTCGGCCCGGGGTTGCGTGGGCTGATGCTGGCCTGTCTGTTGGCGGCCTTGATGAGTTCGGCCGACTGCTACATGATCGTCTGCTCGGCCCTGGTCGTTCGCAACCTCTACGCGCCGTACGTCAATCCCGAGGCCTCCGAGCGAGAGTACGTCACGGTCGGCCGTATCACGGGGATCTTCATGATCGTCGGTGCGGTGCTGATGTCGTGGTACTCGATGGATGTGTTCAAGCAGTTGCAGTTGACGTGGATCGTGCCGATGCTCTTCGCCGCACCGTTTTGGGTCGGCATGTATTGGCGTCGGGCAACAACCACGGCCGCCTGGGGAACCCTTCTCTTCGCAGCCATCGTACTGTTCGCCGCGCCCCACCTGGCCCCCTTGGCCATGCCCGAGTTACGCACCATGGCCGCTTACACGACGACGAACGACGTCGTTGTCACCACGACCACGCGGCCGGCGATGCCCACCGACGTGGCCGGCCGCGACGCCGAGATCGAGCTTTGGCACCGGAAGATTCGCGATTGGATCAGCGAGGGGCACTCGCAGACGGAGGAGGCCGCGATTGCCCAGTTCGGACCGTGCCCCGAAGCGATCTTCGACGGCGATGAAATCACGAAGAAAAGCACTCGTGGCGGTAAAGCCGTTTTCTGGTCGGGCGGTGTTCGCGCCATCGATGAGAATGGCGACGAGACGCCGGGCGTCAAGCCCCGGCCCATCGGTGATCCGGTTCAGATCGACGAGCACACGACACGCGTGGTCATGCGTTATCCCGACGCGACACGTCTGGAGGGGCTCGGCAGTTTCAACGTCGATTTCCTGCTCTACGATCTGGCGGGCATGGACCTGAGAGCCCAGCCGACCGCCATGCTCGAAACGCTCGAACTGCCGCCGAAGATCATCCTGCCGTTCGTCGTGATGATCCTGTTGAGTCTCGTCACAAGGCGAAACAGCACGGCCGCGTTGGACCGACTCTACGTCAAGATGAAGACACCGGTCGTGCCGGATCCCGAGCTGGACCGTGCGGAGCTCGAAAAATCCTACGCCGACCCACATCGTTTCGACCACCGCAAGCTCTTCCCACACGGCAACCTGGAGATCCAAAAGCCAACCGCCGCCGACGCAATCGGTTTCATCACATGCGTAGCCATCTGCTTCCTAATCATCTGGCTAGTAGTCTGGGTCGCCGGCCTGGGCGGTTGAGAGAATCCCATGGTTCTACCTTAATCCCGCCGGCTTGCCCGGCGGATCGTTCGGCTTCCCACTACAATAGCCTCCACCGCATCGAAATCCCGCCGGCTTGCCCGGCGGATCGTTCGGCTTCCCACTACAATAGCCTCCAC
>JAZFUB010000169.1:0-17707 GCA_036447015.1 Thermoguttaceae bacterium
TGCGGAGTCAATTCCCGTAGGCCGGATCGCGATCCGGCGCCGTCGTTGCGCCGGGAAAATGCCGGATCACGATCCGGCCTACATTTTCTTCTCTTGCGTTCTATCCTATCGTTTGCGGCGGTGGTAGCCGATGGCCACGCACAGGATGAGTCCCAGCCACACGACCACAGTCGCCGGCTCGGGAATAGGCTTGCCGCCTCCGCCACCTCCGCCATCGCCTTTTCCGCCTCCGCCACCTCCGCCATCGCCTTTTCCGCCTCCGCCTCCACCGCCGCCGTAACCACCGTAACCACCGCCGCCGTAACCACCATAACCACCGTAACTGCCGGCGCCGTAACTGCCGGCGCCGTAACTGCCGGCGCCGTAACCACCGGCGCCGTAACCACCGGCGCCGTGATCACCGTAACCGGCCAAGCCGTAGTTCTCCGATGGGACCGCCTCGACGTACTCGATCTCGCTAAAGACCGGTTCGAAAGACTCGACCTGACAGCAATCGAGCAGATCGCAGCAATCGACGAAGTCCTCGTCACCTAAGAGGACGTCGCTGCTGAGCAACGGGTCGGCCTCTAGGAGCAGACTGGCCGGACTATACTCCGGTTCGCATTCGCCGCGTTCCCAACGGCAAAGTTCGATTGGGCTGATAGGGTCCCAAGCGTCGGGCAACTCCTCCTCGAGTATCTCTACAACGAGGGCTTCGCTATCGCACGGGACAGCATCACCGAGCACATCGCACTGGAGCCGATCATCGAAGAAAAGACGATCCAGTCGCCACGGCAGCCGTGGACGCCAGGCCGCACGCGCATCGGTCAGTTCGGGACCCATGGAAACAACCATGGCCACGACGAGCAAAACTGCGGCGGATGCAAGCCAAGTTGCCCTCTTCATTCCCAATGCCCTCCTTCAACGGGGGGTGTCGTGGCATCCCCGCCTTGAAGCTTCCGGTCCGCTCGGTACTGTCGAAATGAATAATGGAGTTGCTTTCCAACGAAATCCGACAGCAGCACTAATGGTATCACGGCATCCCATTATGCGCAGATTACCTAGGTCTACGGTTTATCCTATTTTGCCGGTTGGGAAGCGTCAAGCGGATAACACGCCTTTTTCTGCTCTTGCGTCCTGGCGCCATCCTGCGGAATGAGCGGATTTGCCGTATTCCTCGTGTTGCATGGATTGAAAGGATGTTTCCATAAGTCTTTTTATGAAAACACTTTGGAATGCGTCGCATGGCGCGATGGACACGACGGCCCCGATTCCCGTCGGTCGGCCGTAAGGAGAAATGGCGTCGCAGGACATGTCCGGCGGGAAGGAGTGACAGCCGGAGGTGCGCCAGGTGCGCACCGCCCTCACCCAGCGGCTGCGCCGCCACCCTCTCCCGGAGGGAGAGGGAAGAGTTGCCGTTTTTTCAGGAAGTGCGGTGTCTACTCGTCGATCTCTTCGAGGTGGACCAGGGCCATGGACGAGAAGATCGGATAGTTGCACGCGCAGCCGTGCGCGAAATTCGGGGCGTTGAGCAATCCGCCGGCCTGGATCAGATTGTTCGTACACCCGGTTCGGATACCGCGGAAAAACGTCTGCCGGCCGGTCGACAGATCGAAATACGACGCCTGGCCGTTGCGGACCGACAGAAGATGCTGACCGCCGATCACCCGCGTACAACCCCGCCGACCGCCGATCCCGAGTTTGTCGGGCAGGGCAGTGCCGGTTCGCAGATCGAGTATCTCACCGTTCTGGGAAATGAGTTGACCGTGGCGGAGCATAGGCTGTTCCCCTCCGTCGACCACACGACCGCTCCAGAGCTCCGTCCCCTTGCTGCCGTCATACGCACCGACCGTGCCATAGGCGACGACCAACACGTCGTCCTCTTCCGAAAAGCTAAGCCGCAAGCGGCCCTTGGGCTTAGTTTCGAACTTCAGCGATGTGCGCCATTGTTCGCCACCCTCGCGTAGGTCCAATGCCACGAGTTGGCCGCTCGGTTCGGTCACCTGTCCACGTCGGTCGGGTACGGTGACGACGGCACCGAACACACGCCGGCCGCCGACGGCGAATCGAACGTCGCCACCGGTCAGACGATGGGTCCACTTCAACTGACCACTGAGGCGATCCATGCAGACGATCGACTGCCCCGTCGTGCCGATGAGGCAATCGCCCGAGATACGGACCTCGCGCCAGGTGGCCGATTCCTCGCCGGGACACCGGATCCGGCCGACCGTCGAGCCGGTTGCCGGGTCCAGGCGATGGCACGTGCCGCCCGTCGCGACGTAAACACTGTCCTCCGTTGCAACATAGTTGACGTTGCGACGCTGGGGGTTGGTTTTCGTGCCGGGTAGCTGCGTTGTCCAAAGGTGCCTGCCCGAGTAGATGTCGACGGCGTGCAGATCGGGAAAGACCTGGAAGAACATCCGACCGCCGACGACCAGCGGCGTGGTCGGCCGGGTGTGTGTGAAATCCCATTCGGGAAAAAGCATGTCTACGGCGCCGCCGAACCAGAGCAGGTCCAATGGTGCTTTGATCCGAACGTCCTGTGACACGAGGCTGCCCGCCGCATCGGCGTCTTCGTGAGTCCAGTTGGCCGCGCCGGTCGGTGCATCTGTGCGTCGCAACAGCGCAAAGTTCCCCGATCGTCCGACCTCGGCTCCCGGCAGTTCGAGCGACCGTATCAAACTCGCGTAGGCCTCGTGCGAATCGTTCGGCACTCTCAGGCAGCAGACGCCCGTATGGGGCCGAAGCCAGCGGAAGGCCTTTTTGCTGAGTTCTCGTCTGATGTCAGGCAGGTCGGCCTCGGCAACGCCCCTTGTGGCAGCGGCCTGATCTTCCGAGACGATCAGCGAGGCCAGGTAGGGCGGCAGCGGATACGAAGCGATATCGCCTTGATGCACGACGATCCGCGTGCCGTACAGGCCGCTCTCGGTGAGCGTGTTGCGGAGCCGTTCGACTTTGGCGGCGTCGGGATCAATGGCGATCACGTGCAGGGCGGACTGTTCGGCCAGCGCGACGGCCAGTTGCCCGGTGCCCACGCCCAGCACCAGACAGTATCCGTCGCTGACACCGGTCGCGTCGAGCACATCGCGGGCAGTCGCTACGAACGGGTCGTCCGAGGAGACCGGCTCCTTTTTCGGTGCGGCGTGGACCGTCGGCTCGCCCTGCTTGGGACCGAAGCCGTAGAGGGTTCCTTCGGTCGTCACAACGAACAGCTTGCCGTCGGCTGCGAGCATTCTCGACGGCGTGCCTTCGATGGTCGCCTGCCACGAGACCTTCGGCGCGCTGCCCTGGGCCGGAACGTCGATGGCCGCAACCATGCCTTCGGCACCGCCGTAGAGCCGCGAGCCGGCCTTGATGTGGATCTTCAGATCGGAGGGCATGTTCCAGAGTTCGGAGAAACTTCCCGACTTCCATTTCCGACCCGAGCCATCTTCGAACGTCTTCACCTCGAGCGGTTGCGAGACGTCGACGGCCACGATGCGGTCGTAGCCGACACCGGCCGGACGATAGCCCTGCTGTTGGTTGATCGGCCGGGAATAGTAGGCCGTATGGTCGGTCAGAATCAGTTCGCGGAACTCGCCCAATTCCTTGGCGTTGGCCGGTTCGATACCGAGTCGGGTCGGCGGCGCGTCGGTTTGGGTCGTCATGTCATAGGGCTCTCCGCTTTGGAACAGGTACTTCCCGATCGCAGTCACGTACCAGCAACCTTTCGCCAGGTTGTCGCGTCCTCCCCATCCGGTCAGATAGGGCATTAGCTTGCCCGTCTTGCGGTCGAGCACGCCGGCCAGTGCGCGGCCGCTAGGTACGATGAGCTTGTCTCCGGCGACGGCGAAGTATCCTTGGGGTGCCAGCCCGGAGTCTTGCCGCATGCTGTGATCGATCAGCCCGTCGGCGATGTTTCCGCAGTCTTCGTTCATCCAAATCGGCTTACCGGTTTGGGCGTCGATCGCATAGATGTAGATGCCGTCGAACGGCCAGATCCCGGCGGCGAAGTAGATGCGGCCGTCGGCCAACACGGGCCCACCCCGGGCGGGCCAGAGCGAAATCAACCGGTCGTTGCCCAGCACCTTGCGGTCGTTGCGATCGGAGGGCAGACCGCGGAACTTCCAGAGCAACTCGCCCCGGGCTGCACCGACGCAATAGAGATATCCGTCGTCGGAAACGAACCAGACCTTCCCCTGCGAAGCGATCGGGGCCATGCGCACCGGCCCGTCGGCGAAGAACCGCCATCGCACGGCCCCGGTGTCGGTGTCCAGCGCGGTGACGCTATCGGTCACCATGGAAGGCACGAATAAGGTCTTGCCGCTGGCGACCGGCTCGTACGACGCATCGAAGCAAAGCCGCGGATATCTCGGCCACGCCGGCTGAGGCGCGGACAGGTTGCGGACCCACTGCATGTGCAGCTCGGCCGGAAGCTCCTCGGACGAGGCGGCCGTCCTGCCCGCGTCGCATCGCCATTGGGGCCAATCGGCCGCCGGGGCCGCAGATCGGCCGATGCAGAGAAACGCCATCGAGAAGATGACCGCCGCGGTCCATTTTCCGTACTTCGTGGTTGGTTCGCTCATCGTGGCCTGTCCTTCCGGTTGAGAGGTTATGGCACCTGAGTCCAGATCTACGGTACCGCCGTTCCCATGATAGCGTACCCCACCGCCGTCCACAACTCGGATGCGAATCGCCCGGGGAATTGACAACCGGCCTCCCGGAGGGCACAATGGTAACGTGGCTGATGACCTTGAAGGCGCCAAGCGACGTGTGGCCCTCGGCCGCTAAACCTCAATGGCGACATCCATAGTGATGCAACATTAGTACAAGGGGATATCTCGTGAGACAATTCGCCGCTTTTTTTCTCGGCGTCGCACTTTGCAGCTCCACGGCCGTCTCGTCGGAGCCGGTTGCCTTGCGCGTGGAAAGTCTGATGGTGCCCCCCTCGACGCAGCCGATGTTCTTCGTCCAGGTGAAGAACCTTCGTAGCGAGCCCTACGAAGGCACGCTTTCGGTCCGTGTGCCCGAGAAGTGGCGGATCGCTCCTTCGCAGCGACAGATCTCCTTGAAGGCGAACGAACTGCAGCGCGTGCCGTTTACGATCGAATGGGGCGTGAACGCCAAGGTGAACTCGTACCTGATCGAGGTCACTGCCAAGGGTGCCGGACAGGAGGTCGTTCGCAAGCAGAACATCGCCGTCGCCAGCGCCCCCTACTTCAAGCCGACGATCGACGGCGTGGTCGAGGAAGAAGAATGGAAGGACGCGATTCCCGTGACGTTCACGACCGGCGGCAAACGGTCGGTCGTCAGCACGTACTGGAACCGCCGCACGTTCTCGATCTTGATCGCCGTCGAGGAAGACGCGTTGATCCCCTATCGGGAATCGGGCCGTTTCGACGCCGTGCAACTTGCCATCTCGCCGCAGGGGACGGTGACCGGTACGACGGTCGACGGGCAGGCCTCGCGGTTCGAGTTTCTCTTTGTCGCCGGTGGCGAGGGCAACGAGGCCAAATGTTTTCAGTTGGCCTCGCCCGGCATGAAACTTTCCGAGGCGGCCCGATGCCGCAGTCTTCCGCCATTGACCTACGACGATGCCAAGGTGGTCGTCACCCGCGACGGCAACACGACCTACTACGAGTGCTCCCTGCCGTTCACTCAGATGCGCGACGCCATTCGGCCCAGCGAGGGACGCGAACTGTTCCTCTCCGTGTTGATACATGACACCGACGGAACGGGCATACGCGACTGGGGCCGGGCGGCCGGGCTCTGGCCCGGGCAACGCAACCCGCTTGCCTGGAGCCGCTTCAACGACGCACAATGGGGCGACAAACCGCCTTTCGACAATAAACTCTACTGGGGACTGTGTACGTCGAAGTATTGACGTAGCGAACCATATCCATCAACGCATTGCCTTTCGAAGGAGTTTTTCATGATTTACCGCAGCACATCAACGCATCTGAAGTGGACACTCGGTCTGTTGTTTGCCGTCGCAGGACTCGCCATCTCGGCGCAAACGGCCTTTGCCGCCGATGACACGTGGAGCACACCACCGTCGAAAGCCGACGGCCGGATCGTCTTCAAGACGGCCATGGTCGTCGACGAGGATGAAGAGCCCGGCGAGGCCGGCAAGGCGGCCGCCACGGCACTGAAGCAGGCAATGGGCGACACGGCGCTGAAAGTCGTGATCGTCAGCGAGTGCTTCGAAGACCGCGAGTACAAGGAAGAGATGCTCGAAGGGATCTACTCGGTGCTGCCGAAGGGGATCGTCGTCGGGGCCTCTTCCTACGGAGCCTTCACGCAACAGGGTTGTTCCGATTTCGATACGGTTTCGCTATTGGGGATCGGCGGCAAGGGCATCTCGGTGGCCGCCTCGTTGGTCACCGACATGGGTGTCTCGAAGTTGCTCCTCGAAGAGAACGAAGAACTGGTTGTAAAGCGGTTGCAGACGGCTGGTGCCAAGGTGGCCGGCAAGCTCCGAAAGACGCCCAAAGATCGGCTCATGATCCTCATCGCCGATGCCCATTCGCCGAAGAACCAGTTCCTCGTCGAAGGAGCCCAAGCGGCCGTGGGCAAGAAGTTTCCGATTACCGGCGGATCGGCCAACAAGAACGCCGGCCAAACGTTCGTCTACTTCGGCGGTACGATGCACCACGACGCGGCCGTGGCCCTGATGCTCTCGGGCGATTTCCAAGTCACCCTTTCCGGACGCCAGGCCAAGGAACAGGGCGCCGTGATCAGTACCGCGAAGAGCGGCGCCGCCGAAGCGACCGCCAACTTGAAGGCCAAGCCGTTGGCCCTGCTGGCCTACGATTGTGCCGGAAGACGCAGCAAATTGACGAATCTGGCCGACGAACTGGACGCCATCCAGCAAGTCATCGGCAAGGACCTGCCGCTGTTCGGCTCCTACTGTGCCGGCGAGATCGGCCCGTTGGACGTCAGCGAGAAATCGGCCGACGTGCTCAGCGGCGGCGGCGGTTGGCACGTGATGTTCACACTGATTGGGAAGTAGCACACATCGTACCCACGTCAATGAGTTCACTTTCGGACAGGTTTTGCAGAAGGATCGTGAAACAGCAGGTCGCCAGGAATGGGAGCTAGCTCTGCCTGTCCTGGCGGTATCCAACTGATTTCCGCATGGCCTCCTGCATCTACAAATCCGACGCTGACGATAGACGCAAGACCTTTTCTGAGAACGATTCTCTCCGCGGGTGGCACCGATGATTTTGCGGAGACAGCTTTGTGACATCATCGACTCGTTCGCAAAATCGTCGGTGTTGCGTAGCAACAGGAGGATCTCCCGACGTCAGAAGACCCATCCGAGCGGCACGCCCACCGACTTGGCCTGCTGATAGTATCGGGCCGAACTCCAACGCCACTCGCAGGCTTCTTGGACCAACTTTGCCCGAACCGGGTTCATGTGCATGTAGTCGAGTTTCTCCAGGGCTTCCTTTTCCGAGTAGAGATTGGATGGATAGTATTTCGGCTGCCAGAACAACGAGGATGATCGAGCAACCGGCGACGGTGATAACACGAGTAAGTGACGAACTGGGCATGCAAGTCGTCATCATAGATCCGACGTTTGGCCATGGGGACATTGTCCCATCACACGGCGGGTGATGCAAGCCTCGTGTCGCTGCGCGACCCCGACGATTTTGCGAACGAGTCGATGATGTCACAAAGCCATCTCCGCAAAATCATCGGGGCTACCCGCTCAACAGTTCCCGATATATTGGACTCCATGGCGACTAGCCCAACAGTTCCCGATACAGCCCGACGTATTGTCCGACCATCGTTTCGGTGCTGAAGTGATCGAGCATTCGTTGCCGCCCGGCCCGGCCGAAACGTTCGGCCCGCTTGCGGTCGTCGAGCAAGTAGTTCGCGTGTTTGGCGATCTCGACTCGACTGCCGATGGGAACGAGATAGCCGGTCCGATCGTGCTGGACCAGATCGCGCGTGCCGCGGGTGTCGGTGGCGACGACCGGCACGCCCGCCGCCATCGCCTCCATCACGGCGCCCGACTGGCCTCCATACGCGCTGGTCGACAAGAGCAGGTCGAAATGGGGCATGATCCGGGCGACGTCGTTGCGATGGCCCAGGAAGTGGACCTTGTCGCGAATGTCCACCTGATCGCGGAACTTGCGTAGCCGGTTGCGATGGGGGCCGTCGCCAACGATCAGCAAGTGCACGTCGTCGCGGATCACTTTCAGCAGATCGGTCGCCCAGATCGCGTCCTTGACACGTTTGCACGGCAGGAGACGGCCAACCAGACCGATCAGACGGCTCGACTCGGGCAATCCCAACTCGTCGAGCAGTTGGCGACGCGTGGTGCCGTCGGGCTCGGCTGCCTCAATGCTGCCCGGAATCACCCGAATCTTCTCGATCGGCAGCCCATGGGCCGCGTAGAAGTCGCGAACCGCCGGACTGGCGGCCACGACGGCCCGACAGCGTCGGGCAATGTAGCGGTCCACGGCCAACTCGAGCCGGCCCTTCCGTGGATCCACGCAACGCTGGCCGACCACCAAACGCTTGATCCCGCAGGCCCTTGAAACCGCATAACCATACGCATTGGCCTCGAAGAGCCACGAATGGATCAAGTCGGGACGCAGTCGGGCGACGTAGCGGTGCAGTTTCCTGTAGGCCTCCGGATCGAGCGGCCATCGCTTGCCGATCACGGTGACCGGGATCCGGGCCTCGGCCAGATCGACGGCCAACGGTCCGCCACGGCCCAGCGCACAAACATGCACGTCGAACTCGTCGCGCGGCAATCCCCGAGCCAACAGGCTCATCTGCTGCTGTGCTGCGGCACGGTCCAACGTGGGGATGATCTGTAGAATCCGCTTGGTCACGGCTGCGTCTCAGTGTGATTGTGTCTCAGGATGATTCTCAACGAGTTCTTCGAACAATTCTACGTGACGATCGACCGTCCGTGCAAGAGAGAAGTCGGCCGCCCGTTCTCGTGCGGCGGTCCCCAATCGGGCAGCCAGCCCCGTTTCGTCGATGATCCGATCGATGGCCTCCGACAGTGCCGTCGATGCCGCCGTCGACGACGCCGCCGGCACGAGCAGTCCTTCGCGTCCGTCGTCGATCAGTTCGCGGTTGCCGGGCGTGTCGACGGCGACCACGGGCAGTCCGGCCGCCATGGCCTCCAACAGCGACGTCGACGGGGCCGCCTGCGGTGACGGCGAAACGAACAGGTCGGCCGCATCCAACAGGTCGTCGACCTCGTCGAACGTGCCGACCAGCATGACGCGTCCGGTCAGGTTCAGCGACTCGATCTGTCGGACCAGGTCCGCACGATCGGGACCTTGGCCGGCGAGCCAGAGGTTGGCGTTTGGCCACCGCTGAACGATCGGACGCCAGGCGGCGACCAGGTGTTTCAGTTGCTTGGACCTCTCCAATCGGCCCGTATAGACGGCCAACGGGGCCCAGTCGGGCATCTGCAACGCACGGTTCGCGTCGGCCAAGGCGGCCCGAGCGGCCCGCCGCGCGATCGGCGGTCGTGGCGGAGGAAGCGGCACGCCGGCCGGCACCAGGTGGATCCGCGAGTCGGGAAAGCCGGCAAGCCGCAGTTCCTGCTGCACGACGCGGCTCGACGCTACCAGGGCCGCCGCGCCCATGCATCGCCGTTTGATGACGCGTCCGCCGGTCGTTTCCAGGTACCAGCGACAATCGCCTTCGCGCTGGGCGCCAGTTGCCCGCAACACGACGGGCACCTGCCGGCCAACGGTACGAACGGCCGTATAGGCGTCGTGTTTCATTGCCGAAACATGGACCAGATCGAACCGCGACACGTTCCGTTTGAGCCAGCACCCGAGCGACCAGAGATACCCGAGCGTCTGGACTCCACCACGCGGCGGCGGCGAAAGTCGCTCGACCGGCACGCCGCGGAACGTCACCCTCGCAGGCCAACTCGGCTGCCATCGGGCCGTGACGATCGAAACCGGGTACCCGCGCGCAGCCAGCGCAGCCGCCAGATTCCCGGTGGTCTTCTCGGCCGAGCCGACCAAAGGCCAGAATCGGGGTATAACGAAGACTAAGCGAAGCGATTTCAACGGCTCGGTTCCTTGGCCCTGTTGCTCGTGTGGCAGCGTCACGTGGGGCGCTACTGAACGTTTAGCGGCCGGGCTTGCCCAGCGCGTTTTGGGGCCGAGTCAAACGATGCTTCCGAAAACACGCCGGGCAAGCCCGGCCGCTAAACGACGGATGGAAAAGCCGAACGAGGGTCCCGCCCGGAGTTCACATTGTAAAGTGCGTCCGGCCGATGCGGTAGACCGATATGGCGGAGGTCTCCTTGGCGGATCGGGGGGGGACGTGGCATGTTTCCGACGGCGTGTTACAATCTGAACGTAGCACTCGCTTGTGTCGAAGACTTTCCCCTTGGAGAACCCACCATGGCCCATGAAAGCGGATACACGAATCCGACGCTCGAACTGCTCAACAGCCGGGCAAGCTGTCGAAGTTTCGCGTCGCGGCCGATTCCCGAGGACGTGTTGCAGCAGGTGCTCGAGGCGGGGGTCCATGCTCCGACGGCCGGAAACCTTCAGCCCTACTCGATCATCAAAATCGAAAAGGAAGCGGCACGCCGACGACTGGCCGAGCTTTGCGGCAATCAGAAGTTCATCGCCGACGCGCCGGTCGGTCTGCTCTTCTGTATCGATTGGCGTCGTACGCAGCGTTGGACCGAGTTCGAAATCGCCCCCTACACGGCCGCCAGCAGCTTTCGTTGCTTCTGGTTCGCGTTTCAGGACACGATCATCGCGGCCCAGAACATCTGCACGGCCGCCGACTCGGTGGGTCTCGGGTCGGTTTACGTGGGCATGGTGCTCGAGTGCTTAGCCGAGTTGCGTGAGATGTTCAATCTGCCCGAGGGCGTGCTGCCGGTCGTCCTCTTGTGCCTCGGCTATCCGGCCAAGAAGTCGAGCCGGGCGAAGAAATTGGGCGTCGACGTGATCGTCCACGACGAAACGTACCGGGAGATCAGCGACGAGGACCTGGCCGACGCCTTCGACGAGAAGTATCGCGGCCGGGAGCGTGAGATCACCCAAGAGCGGCTCGACAAGATCCACCAAGTCTGTCTCGAAGTTCACGGCGAGGAGTTCGCCGAGGAATGCATCGACCGGATTCGCGCCGCCGGCCATATCGGGGCCGCCCAGACCTACTTCGGATTGCTCTATGCGGCGAACACGATCCCACGCGGCAACGAGAAGTTCCTCAAGACGATCGAGACGCTGGGCCTCGATTGCTTCAAGGAATATCGGCCCAGCGGCTAACGACGATCGATCGGGCCGTTTTACTCGGTGTTCGGGCTGGTGTATACTATGCTTTCTTGGAAAACGTCCATAAATTCCAGTTGCCTCACAATCTGGAGAACCTACAGATGACCCGCTTTCTGCTACGAACCGGCGGTCTGTTTGCCTCGCTGTTGCTGTTGGCCACGACCGTCATGGCCGATGACCGACCGAATATCCTGTTCTGCATTGCGGACGACTGGGGCGGCGGTCCGCATGCCGGTGTGCTGGGCGATCCGATCGTCAAAACGCCCACGTTCGACCGGCTGGCTCGCGACGGCGTTCTGTTTCCGTACACGTATGTTCCGGCGCCAAGTTGCACGCCCTGCCGCGGTGGCATTCTCACCGGTCAGATACCCCATCGGCTCGAAGAGGGTGGGAACCTCTGGAGCCGCCTGCCGGCCAAGTTCAAGTGTTACCCGGCCCTGTTGGAACAGGCCGGCTATACCATCGGCCTGGAACGCAAGGGCTGGGGACCGGGTACTTTGCGAGACACCGGCAGAACCCGCAACCCGGCCGGACCGAGCTTCAAGAACTTCGAGGCATTCCTCGAGACGGTTCCCGAGGGAAAGCCGTTCTGTTTCTGGGCAGGCACCAGCGATCCGCACCGTGGTTACGCCAAGGGATCGGGCATCGCCGCCGGCATGGATCCGGAGGACATCGACATGCCCGCTTGGCTGCCCGATACACCTGAGGTCCGTAGCGACATCCTCGATTACTACGTCGAGGTCCAACGGTTCGATCGGGACATCGGCCAGCGGATCGCCCTGTTGGAGAAGACCGGCAAGCTCGACAACACGTTGGTCATCATGACGGGCGACCACGGCATGCCGTTTCCCCGGGGCAAGTGCAATCTCTACGACAGCGGCTCCCAGGTGCCTTTCGTCGTCAGTTGGCCGTCGCAGGTCAAGGGCGGCCGCGTGGTCGACGACTTCATCAGCTTCACGGACATCGCGCCGACATTCCTGCAAGCAGCCGGATTGGAGCCGCTTGCGGAGATGACCGGCCGAAGTTTTCTCGATGTCCTCAAGAGCGGCAAGTCGGGCCGGGTCGATGCGACACGCGACAAGGTCTTCGTCGAGCGCGAGCGTCACACGGTCTGCCGTCCCGACGCCCAGAGCTACCCCTCTCGAATGATTCGCACCTACGAGTTCCTTTACATCCGCAACCTCCGCCCGCACCTCTGGCCGGCGGGCGATCCCGAAGTCTACCGCGACATCGACGGCTCGCCGTCGAAGAGCGAAGTGGTCGACCGACGCAATGAACCGGCGATCGCCCCGTTCTTCGATCTGGCCTGTGCCAAACGGCCGGCCGAAGAACTGTACGATCTATCGAAAGATCCCCAGCAGATCGACAATGTGGCCGGTCGGCCGCAGTACGCCGACGTGCAGAAGCAGCTCCGCGCGGAACTCGATCGGTGGATGATCGAGACCGACGACCCGCGGGCCAAGGGCGAGACGGATTTCTTCGACAAGGTACAGTACGTCGGAGGAGGCGGACCCAAGACACGGCCGCCCAAAAAGTAGCCCGACATCGGACGCGACTGCCGTCCGCATAGGCCCGGCGGAAACGGTATCGCAATTCTTCTGCCGACTTGTTGAAGATTTGCCCGGCAAATCGACACCGGTGTCGACAAAACGCAACTTTCTACCGGCAAACGGTACTCGGGCCTCGGACCAACCGGCCCATCCGTTGCCGGCGGACGATCAACCGTCGGATCTCGGTGTCCTTTCGCAACATGGGGGAATCCCGACGGCGATTTCCGGAGATTCGTCACCCCCTACAGACGGGTAGCAGGCGGTTCGGTCGAAGCGATTGTGCGGGCTATCCGGGGATCGGCTCTGCTGTTGGGCCGAAATCGGAGTTCGGCATTGTTTTTGCATCTGAGCCTAATCATAATGTCGATAGACAGGCCAAAGGGGTGGTCACGTGTGCGAGATCTCATCCATTAGAAAGGGTTCCGTTATGTCACGCTTTGCACGAATCAGCGTTGTCCTGGTAGCCGTCGGTTGTTTGGCCTGGGCCGTCTGGGGTCTCGCCAACGAAGCAACGCAGCCGTCGGACGATGCCGAGCCGACCACGTCGTCCGTCGAGGCCGTGGATTCGGACAGTCTGGCCGCCCGGTACCACTATCGTGGCCGCACGAAGCGATTCTTCGATCGGGCCAAAGGTCGCGGAATCCGGCGCCAGAACGAGGTCGAGCCGGCCGAGGAAGTCCAGATCGCTGCTCGATATCATCTGCGCAACCGCACGGAGAAGTTCTTCGATCGGGCCAAGGACGTCAAGGTCGCTGCTCGGTATCATCTGCGCAACCGCACGGGAAAGTTCTTCGATCGGGCCAAGGACGTCAAGGTCGCTGCTCGGTATCATCTGCGCGGTCGTACGGCAAGTTTCTTCGGCCGGACCATCGTCTAGGCCATATCGAGCCGGCACGGTGGCGCACCTCCGTGTTCCCCACGCGAGGCGAACAGTACGAAAAAAAACGGCCCCCAAGATCAATGCTTGGGGGCCGTCTGCTTTTCTTGCCGTCTGTTGCGTCGCACTCAACGAGTCGTCAAAGGACCACCTCGAATCGCAGTCCGGCGACGAATGCATCGCGTCCGTTGCCGCTGGGATCGGCGACATATTGTAGATCCGGTTGCAGTATCGTGTACGGAGTGAGTTGGATTTTGTAGAACAGCTCGACGATCGTTTCATTCACCAGGGCCGGTGTCAGGTTGCTGAACGTCACGTTGCCGACGCCGATACCGGTAATATCGTCGTCGCGGCAACACAACAGGCCCTTGTAGGCCAGACCGACGATGAACGACTGCGTGACCGCGTTGCGATCCTGGGGAGCCCAAGTGTATTGGCCGAACACACCCAGCCCCTGGCCGTCGTCGGCGTCATGAACGTTTTCCTTGACGATTAGTTGATCGGCACCAAGGTAGATACCCCGGTTGCTGTGGTGGGTGATGGCTGCGTTGGCCGGATTCTCGAACACGCCGTCGTGGTGCCACATACCGACGTGGAATTGGCCGGGCATGCCGCGCAGCGACTCGTAGTTTCCGCGGAATTCGAAAATCGTAAACGGTTCGCCGGTGCGCGAGAATCCCCATGAGCTGCCGCTGGCCGCTCCGTCGAACACACCGCACTGGAACACGAGATCCTCGGTCAGTTGCACGAACGTGACGGCCGCCATCGTCGGATCGGGGAAGGTGGGCATAGGAATCGTTGCCGGCGCGCCGAACACGGGGTTGATGAAATCACCACACAGTTCGACGAAGGCGAAATCGGCCGCGGCGTCCTGCTTTCCGATCCGCAGGCGGAAAACATCATCACAGAATCCGCGTTCCCACCAAAACTCGCTCACCTGCATAAAGTCCGGCGCGACGAGGTTGCTCACACCTTGCGTTCCACCGACGTGCCGGTCAGTGAGTCCCTGGCCGTGTCCGTTCTGGCCATAAAGGAAGATGGTGCCGCCGGGCGCGAACCCGATCTCGTCCAGATCGGCCGTCATGACCAGATCGAAGTTGCCCCGGTAGACGGTCGCGCGGTTCGTATTGAGCCCGCCACGCATGTTGTTGAAGACCTCGCCCGTGTAAATGTACTCGATCGTCAGACCGCCGTCGCCATGGGGAAGCGTACGAAACAGACCGGGGTCCTCCTCGGGTTCTGCCGCCGGAGCGTAGGCCTCCGTATCGTCACCGACGTCGGTTTGCGCAGGACGCGAGGGCGCGGCCGGCTTCGACTCTTCCGTGGCATCCGGATACCGGCGAAAGAAGCCGGCAAACGCGTCACCTGCAAGCAGGCCAAAGGTCAGACCGATCACGACGATCGATCGAAACAGCAATGAGGGATGCATGACTTTCCTCCGTGTAGTGAGACACCATCCACAACAGGCTCGAGTCTGCCCTCCTCGACCGACTGTATGGGTTCAACGCAACAAGTTCGGCTCTTGCGTTGGTATCGACCCGGCCGCCTCCCCGTAGTAGCCGCAGCCGAATTGTTCAGCCTGTAACCTTTACAGAAACGCGTCCCATCCTTCGGCCCAATCGGGATGAAACAGTTCTACGGATTCTCGGGGCCGACCGACCGCTCAACCTGTGGTTCTCGCATTGACCACTTTTCGGGTTATTACGGTTCTTCCGGAAATTCACGGGCTCAGCGTGTGGCCCGTAAGAACCACCCTTCTAACACACGTCAGTTCCAACAAAAAATACTGGCTCTTTGGAAAAGATTCTCTGCAAGCCAGTACTTCCTGGCCTAACCTATTTACGGGGCTGCCCGCAAATATACGTGGTCGCCCGCGAAGTGCATGCGAACGCCACTAGCGGGGACGGAAGGAGTGTTGGCTGAGGCTTCGTCGAGTCGTCCTCTGCCACTGAGCAGCGATTCGAGGCGATTTGTTAGGTTACGCAGGATTGCCGCATGAGAACGGCACCCGGCCCACACAGTTCTAGTTGAAGGAGAGACACGTCATGAGATTCAGTCTACGAAATGCAAAGTTGCGTACGAAAATGGTCGGCGGATTCCTCGTCGTCGTCGCGCTCACGTTCGTCGGAAGCGGGGTCGCCTATTGGGGAATGCAGCAAATGGACACCGCGGCCAACGAGGCCGTCCAGCGGGCAAAGGACGCCAATGTGGCGCTGGAAGCATCGCTCTATTCCGTCAAACTGTATCAGAATCAGGCCGATCTGATCATCAACCGAGACCTTTCGCTCATCGACGAGTTCCAGAAGAAGGCCGACTATATGGAAGGTCTTCACAGGCAACTCGGCGAAATCGTCGACACGCCCGAGGAACAGGCCTGGCTGGCTGAACTCGATGCGGCGGACGTCGCCTTTGGCAAAGTATTTCACGAAGGTATCGTGCCCGAGGTTCAGCATCAGTTGAAAGAACTGATCCGCCAGTACGACGGCGAATCGGACGTCCTGATCGCCCAGGCCGAGGAGGCGGGTGTCAAGATCGTCGAGTCGATTCAGAAGGAACTCGAGGAGGCGATTGCCAAGAGCGACGACAAGGAACTGAAACTCCGCGTCGAGCAAGTCATCGCCGCCCAGAACATGATGTACTGGATGATCAAGCAGTACCAGAACCAGGCCGATCTGATCATCAATCAGGATGTGCAGTCGGTCGAGGATTTCAAGCAAAGTATGGCCATGATGGACCACTACAAGGAACTGGTCGCAAAGGCGGTCGATACGGACCTCGAACGATCGCTGTTGGCGGAAATCGACAAAGCCGATGAGGCTTACGACGCGCTCTTCTTCGGCAAGGTCCTGCCGGAAGTCGAGCGGATCATCGAGAACCGCATCGCAACACTCGACGGCCAGTCGGACGAACATCTCGCGATTATCGGGGAGAGGATCGACAAGATCGTCGCCTCGCTCAACGAAGAGGTCGAAGAGGCCCAAGGCGAATTCGCGACCAATAAGACGCTTGCGATCAACGTGCTGCTCGGGTTCGCCATCTTCTCCGGATTCGCGGGCCTGTTGCTGGGGCTGTGGATTGCCCGAATGATTACCCGACCGGTTGGCGAGACCCTCGACGTGCTCAAGTCGGTTGCCAATGGTGACTACAGCGAGAAGGTCGGCTACGACTCCGAGGACGAAGTGGGCCAAATGGCCACCGCACTGAACACCACGATCGACGCCGTGGCCCAAGCCATGCAAGAGGTCAAGGATGCCGCCGATCGCGAGAAAGAAGCCCAAGCCAAGAAGGCCGAGGAAGATCGCCGCCGGGCAGAGGCTCAGCGCCAGGAAGCCGAAGAAGGCGAACGCAAGGTCAAGCATATCCTCGAAGTGGCCGAAAAGGTCGCCGATCGCGATTACTCCATGGAAGTGACCGTCTCCGGCGACGACGCACTGGGCCAACTGGGCGAGGGCCTGAAGGACTTCTTCGGCAACAAGAAGCGGCTCGAAGAGGAGGCTGACAAAGCGGCCCGAATCGAACAAGAGCAGGCCGAGGAACTCCGCCGCAAGGTCGACGGGCTGCTGGAAGTCGTGGCCGCCGCGGCCGACGGTGACCTCACCCGAGAAATCCACGTTGTGGGTGACGAGCCGGTCGACGAATTGGCTGCCGGTCTGAAGAAGATGCTCACCGACCTGTCGGGCGTCATTAGCCAGGTCACCGAGAGTGCAGCCCAGTTCAACGAGGGCTCGCGCGTGATTGCCGAGAGTTCTCAGTCGCTGGCCTCCGGCGCTCAGACCCAGAGTTCGAGCGTCGAGGAAGTCAGCGCGTCGGTCGAGGAACTGAACGCGTCGATCGACGGTGTGAAAACCAACGCCTCCGAGGCCGACGCCGTGGCTAAGAAAACCAACGACTTGGCCGAACGGGGGGGCCAGGCCGTGCAGAAGTCGCTCGAAGCGATGGAACTGATCCGCACCAGTTCGGATCAGATCGCCGAGATCATCCAGGTGATCTCCGAGATCGCCAGCCAGACGAACCTCCTGGCGCTGAACGCGGCCATCGAGGCT
>JAZFUB010000170.1:0-11303 GCA_036447015.1 Thermoguttaceae bacterium
TGACGAACACCGAACCCGCTGCGCTGCTCACGTCCATCTTGGATCCCAGTCAGGCGGTTGAGGCCAAATACCTCAATTACATCATCCTCATGGACGACGGACTCACGCTGACCGGGATGTTGGCCGCCGAGACCGGTAGCAGCCTTACGCTGGCAATGGAGGAAGGCAAACGGCAGACGGTCTTGCGACAGGATATCGAGGAACTGCAGAGTAGCGGAAAGTCGCTGATGCCTGACGGCCTCGAGGAAGAGTTGACGCCCCAAGATCTGTCCGACCTGATCGCTTTCGTTCGAGCAATGCATGACCAGCAGGCAAGTCCCGACTGAACAGCCGTCCGCCGTATTCGAGCGGATGTGTCATCGAGTGTGGTGCACCGGCAGATTACCATTTCAATGTCCAAAGGAGCGATGGTCATGAAGAATCAGGAGATCCGGCTCAATCGCCGAAAGTTCGTGCAAACGACGGCGGCGGCGGCAACGCTGACGATCGTGCCACGGCACGTGCTGGGTGGCCCGGACCAGACCCCGCCGAGCGATACGATTACCGCCGCTGTGATCGGCTGCGGGGGACAGAGTGGCGAGGATCTGAACTCGTACATTACGAAGGTCGGAGGACGTTTTCGCCTCCTGGCCCGTTGCGATGTGAAATACCTCGACCGGGCCGACAACCAAACGATCTACGCCGACTTTCGCCGGGTGCTCGAGCGCAAAGACATCGACGTGATCAGCGTGGCCACGCCGCCGCACTGGCACGCCGCGATCAGCATCGCGGCCATGCGGGCCGGCAAAGACGTGCTTTGCGAGAAGCCGATGACGAAGTTCCTCTGCGAAGGCCGCGCGGTGGTGAAGGCCTCGCAGCGATATGGCCGCGTGTTCCAGATCGGCACCGGCGGCCGGTTCGGCGCCAGCAAGAATCCCGGCAGCATCCTTACGCACAAGATCATGCGCAGCGGATTGCTGAAGAAGTGTCCGGCCGTACATATCCACCGCGGCGGGTTCGGGGTCCGCCGGTATTGCGGCCGGGTCGATCTGCAGCCCGAGCCGATCCCGAAGAATCTCGACTGGGACATGTATTGCGGTCCGGCCCCGTTGCGGCCTTTCCACCCGCACCGGTTCGGCTGGAGTCATCGTTACTATTGGGACTACGAGGGCGGCGGCCTGGCCGATCTGGGACAGCACTACCTCGACCCGTGGCAATGGACCTACGGCAAGGACGACACCAGCCCGGTCGAGATCGAGGCCTACGCCCCGCCGGCGCATCCGGAAGTCGCCGGCATGTGGGGTTGGGTCGAGATGCGATACGCCGACGAGTTGACGTTGGTCTTCGACAGCGGCGAATGGGGCAAGCCGTACGACCGCAAACAGTCCCGCGGCGTCGGCCTCGATGATCTTGACGAAGCGGGCCGCAAGAAGATCGCCGCCACGCCCGACCCCGAGCCGTTGCTGACCTTTGTCGAAGCGGTGAAAACCCGACGACAGGCCGGCGGCCATGCCGAAGCGGCCCATCGCGCCGCGACGGTCCTGCATTTGGCGAACATCGCCGTCCGCTGCGGCCGGAAGATCAAGTACGACCCGGTCAACGAACAGATCCTCGGTGACGAGGAGGCCAACCGCTTGGCCAATCAGCCGATGCGGGCCCCTTGGCGGATTTAACCCCGAGGCGTATTCGACCCTGACCAGCTATGAAAGGAATATCGCAATGCAACCGTCACCGCAATTGAAATCATTGGTCGAGCAGATCTGTGAGCCCGACGAACGGGCCACGCTGGGCAATTTGGATAAAGAGAAGGCCGAGCAGGTCATCGTCGCGATTCACCAGGGTGGACGCAACAACGTGCTCGGGCTGATCGACATGTTGGTCGAGCCCGGCGCGGGCAACGACATCAAGCCGCACTTCGCCCTGCACTGTTTGGCGGTTTACGTCTGCGGGCTCGAAGACAAGAAGCACCGCCGCGAATTTGCGGAAACCCTCGCCGGCCAACTGGGCGGTTCGCGCCCAAAAGGCGTGCAAAAGTACCTGATCGAGCAGTTGCAGGTCTGTGGCGCAGAGGAGGTCGTCGGCCCGTTGGGCAAGGCCCTGCTCGACGAGGAACTCTGCGAGCCGGCAGTCCGGGCATTGGTCGCTATCGGCCAGGGAGCCGCCGCGCCGCTCCGCGCCGCACTGCCGAACGTTCAAGGCAATGCTCGGTTGAACGTCATCCAGGCGCTCGGCGCGCTGCAGGACGCCGCCGCGGCCGAAGCCCTGCGGCAGGCCCTCGGCGATCCGGACCGCGAGATCCGCCTGGCAGCCGCCTGGGGACTGGCCAAGATGGGTGACGTCGGCTCGGTCGATCTGCTGCTTCAGGCGGCCGACGGCAATGGCCGGCAGCGATTCGAGGCGACCGATGCTTGTTTCGATCTGGCCGAAAACCTACTGGCGGCCGGACACAAGGCGGAAGCCCTGAAGATCTACACCCACCTGAAAAAGACGCGGACCGATCCCGACGAGCAGTACGTGCGCGAAGCGGCCGAAAACGCCTTGGCCGCGGCAATGCCGTGAAGCAAAGCTCCCTCTCCTCCTGGGAGAGGGACGCATCGTGCTACCAGGTGATCGCGCAATTCGGCAACGCGGCTTGAAGTTGCTGCACGGCCTCTTCGCCGATGAAATTGGCCGTTAGATCGAGTTCGCGAAGCTTGGACAGCCCGGCAAGGTGTTGCAGCCCGGCATCGGAGATCCCGGTCTGCATCAGGTTGAGCGTGCGGAGATTGCCGAGTCCGGAGAAATGCGCCAGGGCGGCATCGCCGACCATCGTGTTGTAGAGGTTCAGCCAATTAAGCTGCGACATGCCCGTCAGATGGGAAATTCCCGCGTCGGTGACTTGCGTTTGCCAGAGATTCAATGATTGCAGCGACCTGCAACCCTCGATGTTCTCCAACGCTATGTCCGTCGCCGGCGTCTGGCTGAGGTCCAGGTATTTCAGCCGGTTAGGCGTTTTCAGGTGGACCAGCCCGTCGCCAACGATCGGTACACCTCGCAACGTAAGCCGCTGCAATTGCGCCAGATGCCGAAGATGGATCAGCCCCGGATCGCTGATGTTGTCGGACTGCAGCAGGCTGAGTTCTTCAAGCCGCGGGAAGTTCTCCAGAACGGCAAGTCCGTCGTCGGAGACGAACGTCTGCTCCAGCGCCAGCGTGGTCAGCCCGGTCAGGCCGGACAGATATTCCATGCCCGCGTCGGTGATCTGCGGCCCCTGGAGTTGCAGCGTCCTGAGGTTCTTCAGTTTCTCCAGATGCACCAGGCCGGCATCGCCAACACGTCCGCAGCCTCGCAGGTCGAGCGTCTCCAGATCGGCAACCTCGACCAGTTGCAGAACGGCCCGGTTCGTGATGTTCGCAAATAGCAGATGCACGTGTCGAAGTTCCGAAAACGCGCCGAGGTGCTCAACGACCTCGTCGGTGATGCCCGCGCTCCGCACACTGAGACTGTGGAGCCGAGAAAACGCGGTCATCAATTTCACGTCCTCGTCGGCGGCCTGACACTCGGGCAAGTCGACCGCGAGAACGCTGCCGGCCTCGTCGAACTGCACGGTACCTCCCAGTTCTCTTACCCGCTCGATCGCGGCGTTCGCAGCGGCCGTATTCGAGCCTTTGTTTTCTGCCGCGACCGCCTCCTCTTCGGCGGGCGTCGCTGCCGCCGCCGGACGGCCTGCAGGCCGTGCCTTCGAATCGGGCTTCCCGCAACCGGCCGGCAAACCAATCATGACTGCTGCAACAAGTGGCCAACGAAACTTCATCGGACTTATCCTTCGGTAAGAATTCCCGTCTGAGAATCTAATCGAGAATCCCTCCTGCAGCAAGCTGTGGTCGCTCGGATGCGGAAAACGGCATCTCCAATGCGTGCAGTGCAGCGGCCGGTCAGGCTGCTTTTCTTTTTTGCCGCTGTTTCCGCGTATCGCGCCAGCGGCGGTGCAGCCACCAGTATTGGCCCGGCGTGCGGCGGATGAACGTCTCGAAGTGGCTCGTGTACCACTGGGTCAGGTCGCCGACGCTCGCGATTTCGCTGTCCGTGTCGCTGGGATCGATGGCGGCGGGCGTGTCGAGCTCGACGTGCAACATCTCCCCGACGCGCCGGGCCGAGCAGACGGTCATCGGGGCGTCGTAGCTGAGCGACAACAGCCCGATCGCCTTGTGGGCCGACACCGGCCGACCGAAAAACTCGACCCAGCAGCCCTTCGGACCGGCATATTGGTCGGCCAGGAACGTCATCGTGCCGCCGTCGGCCAGCACGTTTTCGATCCGGTCGTAGCCGCCCTTCTTCGGAATCATCTTCTGGCCCGTGGCGCCGCGAAAACGGTTGACGAACCGGTCGAGATGCGGGTTGTCGAGCGTTCGGGCGACCGTGTACGTGGGGAAACCCAGCACGGCCAGCACGTAGCCGGCCAGTTCGAAGTTGCCGAAATGGGCCGTCACGATGATCGTCGGCCGCTCGTTCAACAGCAGACCTACCAGCCGATCCTGATCGCGCAAGGTGATGTAGTGTCGCCAGTTGGTCTCATGGATCTTCCGCGGCGTATGGGCCACCTCGCAGACCAGCAGGAATAGATGCTCCCACATCCGGAAGATCACATCGCGACGCCCGGCCGCCGTCAGATCGGGAAACGCGTGCAGCAGGTTGTCGTCGAGCACCTTGCCGCGGATGCGTATTTTGTCGGTGAAGAGCCACGCCATCCGGCCGGCCAGCCGCTGGCAGGTGTCCAGCCGCATCGCTTGGACGACGCAGATCAGGATGCGCACCAACAGATAGACAAGATAATCGACGAGACGCTTGCGAAGCATGCAGACGGATCCTTCCGAAGGAATAGGACATCAGCGCAGGCGTGTTTAGCGGCCGGGCTTGCCCGGCGCGTTTCTGCCGACCGGAGCAGTTCGAAACACGCCGGGCAAGCCCGGCCGCTAAACGACGATGGCGTGGCTATTGTCGCACGAACCGATGGATCGGCCAAGAGCGATTTTCAGCCGCTACGGCTTATCTCGCAAGCTCAACATCAACTCGACTTCGCCGATCGGGATGCCGACACGGCTGGCGATTCCTGTAGCGTCGAGCCCGTAGTCGGCCAGCGTGTAGATCTCTTCGCGACGTTGTGAGGACGGCGAATGACCGTTATCGGCCGCGTCGGCTGCGTGCGAACGACCCAATGCTTCGGCCTGGGTGGGGGGACTGGAATCCACGGGCAACGGACCGGTCGACTGACCCATGGCCGTTTCCAGCCGGGTGGCCGCCCGATCTGCGTCGGCGATCAGTGCCTGCAACGCGCTCATCTTGCTGTCCAACCGGGCCGACAGGTCGCGGGCCGTCTCGTGCATTTGCACCTCCCAGCGAAGCACGTCCGGCGGTGCGTCCAGCGTGCCGTGCTTTGACGGCTCCTGCCGCGGACGCGGGACCCGCACCATAGGCGAATCGTCCTGTTTCCGTCGCCCGAGTTTACGGTGCGAGCGACGCAGCAGGATGAAGATCATCATGGCCAACGCCATCAGAAAGAGGCCCGACGACAGATTCGAGCTATCCAACAGATCCATCACGAGTGGGTCCTCTTTGCAAAAGTCCAGTCAGGCCCGATCAAGAAAACTCTTGCAGAAGTTGAAGCATTTTGCGATCGAGTTTGTGGCCGTGGTACGCTTCGTAGGCGACATCGGCCCGACCGCTGTCGAGGATGCCGAACGAGCCGCGGAAGTTCCACAGGGCCCAACCCCAGCCGGCCTCTTTCCAAAGTTGCAGACAATCCCGCATCCAGGCGAGCGTGACGTCGTGCGGCGTCTTGTTGTAGACACCCCATTCGCCCACGTGAACGCCGACGCCTTGCGCTTCGAGTTTCTTCCACGGCACGATCCGGTCCTTGTAGATCCAGTCGCGGTCGAGCAGTTGGTCGCCCTGCTTCAACGGCCATGTGGGCAAGGCAAAGCGATGACCGCCGGCCCAGGAGGCCTGATAGTGGGTCAGCGGAAACGGATCGTAGCCCCGTGTACTCTGGCCGACGCCCAGATCGGCCAACTCGAACATCGGATCGCGTCCGTAACGCACCCCGTCGGCGACGATCAAACGATTCGGATCGACTCGGCGTATGGCCCCCACGACGCGTCGGACAACCTTGGCGTAAGCCTCGTTCGACACGTTGGCCGGCTCGTTGACCAGATCGAAGCTCAATCGCGTGGTCGGAATCCCCCGATAACGCCGGGCGAACTGCGACCATTGGAAGTCGAACTGTTTCTGAGCCTCTTCGTCGGTCCAAAGGTCGAGCGTCTCCGGCGGCGAGGCGACCGTATAGCCGGGCGCCCGATGCAGGTTCAGGTTCACGTGGACGCCGTACTTCTTGCCCAATTCGACCGCCTGATCGATTTCGCCGAGCACGTTTTCGTCGAGCTTGTAAGGATCGGCCGAGTCGGTCCAGCAACGATAGTCCATCGGCAACCGGACGAAATCGAACCCCCACTCGGCGATCCACTGAAAATCCGTTTCGAGGAACGGGCCGTTGTGCCGCGACTTGATGAATTTCTCCAACAGATTGAATCCATGCCACTCGGGCAGCTTTCGGGCAAGCTCGGCCGCGTCGGAAGGCGGCGCGGCATCGACCGTACGTCCAAACAGCGTGGTAGCGGTTCCCAGGGCGGCCGTTTGGAGGAAATCGCGTCGCTTCATGGTGTTCTCTCTTTCCAATAAAGGGGACTGACACATTGCCCTTGCGTCAAAGGGATCGGGAAAAAGGGAAAGGTGGAAAAAGGGGAACAACAGTTCAGTTCTGATCTACTTCTTCCCCTTTTTCCCCCTTTCCCTTTTTCCCGATCCCTTTCTTGCTCTTCTTTTCCACTCCCCTTTTTACCTTGCGTTGAGTCGCCGTACCGGCGACGGCTAAACGGGCCAGTTGCTCCGCTACTTCGCCATGTCGACCACGGCAGCACCGTCGGTGGCTTGGCAGACGTAGATGGCCGGCTCGTGGCTTGTCCTCTCTCGATAGGCGTTTGCGGTACTTTCGACGAAATCGTCGGCGGCCTCCGCGTCGATCAGGGCGACGGCACATCCGCCGAACCCGGCCCCGGTCATTCGCGCGCCGTGACATGCCGCGTGGGCCTGAGCACACTCGACCATTGCGTTCAGCGCGTCGCTGGAGACCTCGTAGTCATCGCGCAGGCTCTCGTGGCTCTTGTTCATCAACACACCCAGCGCGCCGACTTCGCCCCGGCGCATGGCCTCGACGGCCTGCAGCGTACGGTCGTTTTCGGTAACCACGTGCATGGCCCGACGCCGGGTGACGTCGTCCAGGTCGCTGCCGACCTGCTCGAACAGATCGAGCTGCACGTCGCGCAGCGCCGGCACCTTGAAGAATTCGGCAGCCGATTCGCACTGAGCGCGCCGCTCGTTGTAGGCCGAGTCGACCAACCCCCGCCGCGTTGCCGTATCGAGCACGACGACGGCCACACCGGGTGGAAACGGCACGGGCTCGGTCTTCAGCGAGCGGCAGTCGATCAACAACGCGTGATCGGCCAGCCCGGCGGCCGAGATCAGTTGGTCCATGATCCCGCAGTTCACACCGATCCACCGATTCTCGGCCCGTTGGCCCAATTTGGCCATGACGGCCGGATCCCAATCGAGATCCGACACGGCGGCCAAGGCTCGGGCGGTAGCCATTTCCAGAGCGGCCGAGGACGAAAGCCCGGCTCCCAGCGGGACGTCGCCCACCAGGACGCCTTCGAAGCCGGCCAGTTCGTGGCCCGCATCCTGTAGGCTCCAGGCCGTTCCCTTGAGATATTCGACCCAACCGGCGTCGTCGTTGGTGAGATTCTCCAACGAGAACCGGCCCTGTTGGTCATAGTCGATCGAGTGGACCGCAACGCATCGGTCGTCGCGCCGCCGCAGCGCGATCCAGACTGCCCGATTGATGGCCAGCGGCAACACGAATCCGTCGTTGTAGTCGGTGTGTTCGCCGATCAGATTGACTCGACCGGGTGCCCGGACGATAAGCTCGGGCGGTTGGCCGAACCGCTGGGCGAAATGTTTTGCCACGTCGCTTTGCTGGAGAATCGCCATCGGTTGCGTCCATCCTGATTCGAGATCGCCGGTCGGATTATCCGCCGTTGCGGAGCCGCCTGCCGTCAGGGAGGCGGCCCGTCGCCACAGCGAACGCCCACCATTGCAGGGGATCTGCCTATGGTGGCGTTTTTCCGTCCGGCGGTCAAGTCGGGAATCGCACGCGACGCACCCGAAATCTCCGCGCTTAGTCGATCATGTCCGTAAACACGCTGTCGGCCAGTCGTCGCTCGGCAGCCACGCCGAACTCGTCGCGGCGGCGGCGTTCGCCCACCGCGTGCCAGGGACCGACACCCTCGAGCTCGGGCATGATCTCGGTCAGTTGCTCGACGAGCGTCTGAGCCATCCGTTGAATGGGCTCCTGGTCGCTCGTTTCGAGAATCGCCAAGACCGTCTTCATCACCCGGACAAGCTGTGCCCGTTTCAGGACGGGCTCGGAAAGCGGATCGCTCGCCTCGACCAGCAGTTCCGTGATCGGAACCTCGAGCAACTGTTGCCACTGATAGAGGCGGCTAAGCAGCAAGTCGGAAGTATCCCGTTCTTGCGCTTTGACCTGGGAGACTTCCATCCCCAAACGCCGCGCCACCGTGCGGCGCGAGATTCCCTGCTGCCGTCGAACGGCGGCCAGCCGATGCAGGGCCGCGGGGGTAGCAGGCTCACTTGCCCGATCTGTCGATCGGGACTCGCCAACAGAATTCAACCGTTCCATAACTGACTTCCTCCTCTCTCACATTCTGCCGCTTCCCAGAACAGGAAGTCGGCAAGAAAAGGGACAAGACATTTGGTGAAAAGAGAAGCACACACGTTCATTCAGCTAGAACTAGCTGCTTTCCAAGGCGACGCCACTTGCCCGAAGATTCAGCGTCGCGCCCAAACCTGACCCGGTGGCGAGATGCCACAGTGAAGGCTACAAAGATAAGACTCTTGTTCCGTTACTGCCAGCCTTCAGCCGGTATCATAACAAATCGATCGTTCGTTGGCAAGTAACCCGGTCGGGTATAGACATACACCCATGCAGAGGCATTTCTTGGCCCGAATGGGGGGAAATCGAGATGCACAACTGGCTCGGTGAAGGGGGAATCAGTCAGTTTCCAGGGCTTTACCCACCCAGTGCCGAGTCTTTCCGTGCCGAGTCTGGTTGTCGACCCATGTAGTTCGGCCGTGTCGGCTGGCCGCCGCAGTGCAATTGCTCGATCACTTGTCGCTCGAACATCTGGTAGCCGCCGCGAGTCGTCTCGTGCCCTCGGCTGAAACGGGACCAGGTGCACTCCGGGGACTGTGAACTCCGGTCCGGCGAAGTTCGATCCGGCTCTGTTTCGTGCTGACAGGCAGCCTTCCAGAGCTTTCCCAGCCCGTCGACCGCCAGACCCTGCTCATCGTCATGCAAGAAGACGATTTGACCGCTGCTCTGCTCCAGCCCGGTCCGAATCGCTGCATCGCGACCCAGACGCACGCCGTGGCGGAAGCTGCGGACCTGGGGGTAATCGTGGATCAACTCCTCGGCCACCTCGCTCGTAGAGTCTTCAGAACCGTCGTCGACAATCACCAACTCGAAACAATCAGTCAATTCCGAGACGACCTCGAGAACCTCCCGGACCGAGACGGCCAGCGTCGATTCGACATTGCAAACGGGCAGCAGGACTGTGAGTGAGTGTTGCACCGGCAAGGCCCTTTCAGGAGCGGGAGCGAGAACTAACGTAATGCCAAGAAGAAATAGACCATTACTGGTTGTCGGACCGTTGTCCGGCAGCACTACAGGCAAGCCGCAAACGACCGTATTAGGCCACTGATAGCGGCCCGGCCGATCTTTGCGCATGATTCGTCCGATCAGGTGATACCGTGCGGAATATGCCGACCGAAGCGAATGAACGCGGATCGCTTCGCCGGCAAGTCACAAAATACGTCTGTCGAGCTATCTAGAATAACCCCATAGACCGATTTTTGCCGCATCTCAGAACCGACAGAAATCCACGGCCCCTGGCCATAGCCGGGCCGGCCGATTATGCTGGAAGATTCTAATAGTCTGGCACAACGTCGCTTGGATGGTACCAATGACACAATCCCCCGAATCGGGCCCCGATTTCTCCAAGAGCGATCTCTTGCCGGCAATTGCCCAGGATGCCACAACGGGCGAGATCCTGATGATGGCCTACATGAACGCCGAAAGCTATGCCGAAACGGTCGAAACCGGCCGGGCCGTCTATTTCAGCCGCAGTCGCAACAAGCTCTGGCGCAAAGGCGAAGAGAGCGGCAATGTCCAGAAGGTCCACGGGATCTATCTCGATTGCGACCGTGACACGATCCTGCTGAAGGTCGACCAGATCGGCGGCGCCGCGTGTCACGAAGGATACAAAAGTTGCTTCTTCCGCCAGGTCACGCCCGAGGGCCTCGAGGTGGTCGCCGAGCGAGTGTTCGACCCCAACGACGTCTACGGCAAAAAGTAGCCGACCCGGTCCATTACTAACGATTGCACAAAGCGAGAGAGTCAGCCGTATGTCGAACCTACTGAAACTTGGAATACCGGCCGGCAGTTTGCAAGACGCCACCGCCGAACTGTTTCGCCGCGCCGGGTACAAGATCCGATTCAGCTCGCGGAGCTATTATCCGACCATCGACGACGACGAGATCGAGTGTCTCTTGATCCGTGCCCAAGAGATGGCCCGATACATCGAAGACGGTGTGTTGGACGCCGGGTTGACCGGTCACGATTGGGTCGTCGAGAACGGGTCCGATGTCCACGAGGTGGCCGAGTTGATTTTCTCGAAGGTCAGCCGCAAACCGGTCCGCTGGGTGCTTTGCGTGCCCGAGGATTTGCCCGTCAGGACGGTCAAGGATCTGCAAGGGAAACGGATCGCCACCGAGGTGGTCGGCATGACGACCCGTTATCTGAAGAAGCACGGTGTGGAAGCACGCGTCGAATTCAGTTGGGGGGCGACCGAGGTCAAGCCGCCCCAACTGGCCGACGCGATCGTCGAGGTCACCGAGACGGGCAGTTCGCTGCGGGCGAACAACCTGCGGATCGTCGACGAGGTGCTTCAGAGCACTACCCGATTCATTGCCAATCATACGGCCTATGCCGATCCCTGGAAGAAGCAGAAGATCGACGACATCGCGTTGATGCTCCGCGGGGCGATGAACGCCGACGGCAAAGTGGGCCTGATGATGAACGTGCCGCGAGAGAACCTCAAGCAGGTTTTGAGCCTGTTGCCCGCCTTGCAGCAGCCGACTATATCGAATCTGGCCGA
>JAZFUB010000171.1:0-4580 GCA_036447015.1 Thermoguttaceae bacterium
GGCGGGATTCCCGGGCGATCGGAGAGCCAGTGTGTAGTAGTGGAAAGCCGAACGATCCGCCGGACAAGCCGGCGGGATTTGTGTAAAACAACGAGGGCTTACGCCCTGGGCTATTGACTGGCGCCCCTTCGGGGCTGAAATCGCTTGCCATGAACGCTTGGCAAACCCAATCAAAAGTCGCCGCTCCCACACGGTTGACCGGTATGGTAAGATAGATCGCTCCGTGGATCCCGGCTCCGTAGGGCCCAGCCCATGGATCGGTACAGAAGTTCAGCTATCCAACACGATCGATCGAGAGGAAAGCAACATGAAGAGACTCAATGTGGTATTGGCCGTCGCGTGCCTTGGCCTCGTTTCGATACCCATCCGTGCGGTGGCGGCCCAGCAGCCCGTGGCGTCGTGGTCGTTCGATGCGATCGAGGAAAATGTGGTCGCCGACAGTGCGGCCAAGCGAGGCGATGCGGTCGAAGGAACCTACAAACTCATGCGTGGCGCCGTACGCGGCGCCCTGCTGTTCGACGGATTCACGACGGTGATCGACCGCCCGGCCGCCGAAGCGCCCCGATTGGGAGATCGCTTCTCGGTCGAAGCCTGGGTCGCCCAAGGCGCCTATGCGTGGAACTGGTGCCCGATCGTTACGCAACAGCAGGACGAAAAGGCCGGCTACGCCCTCTCGGTCGGGCCGCGCGGCCAGGTCCGGCTTCAAGTGGCCGTCGACGGGCAATGGCTCACCTGCACGAGCGACGACTGGCTGCTGCCGATGCGAAAGTGGATCCACGTCGCGGGCACCTACGACGCGGCCAAGGGGATCAACCTTTACGTCAACGGCCAACCGGCGGGCACGCTCGACGCGAAGGGCAGCCCCACGTTCGCCCCGGACGTCGACCTGCGCATCGGTGCCAACCACCGTCTGATGAAGCCGTCGAACATCCACCGCGAGCACGGCACGGTCGCTTCGTTCTGGTGTCTTGACGGAGCGATCGACGAACTGAAGATCCACAACAGCACACTCTCGGCATCGGACGTGGCCGCGACATTCGCTGCCGCCTCGCCGGTGGCCGACTGCGACATTCAACCCCGGCGGATGCCCTCGGGTCCGAAGGGGCCCGGCCGTTTCGGGGCCGTCTACTGCAATCTGAAATACTATGAGCAGTGGGACGCCTTGTGGCGCGTCGACGACCATCCGGACGTGCTCGTGCGATTCGACCAGACGCCGGTCCGCGTCGTTTTCTGGCGAGGGTCGCGCTATTCGCCCGGCTGGGTGACGAATCAGGATCAGTGGATGGCCGATCAGAGCGTCGAGGCGTGGCAGCACGGCGACGCAGATAGCGACGGCTGCTTCGAGCACATGCAGGACCGGCTCTGTCGCTACAGCCACGTGCGGATCATCGAAAGCAACGATGCACGGACGGTCGTCCATTGGCGTTACGCGCCGGTCAGTTCAAAGAACAACCTGTGGAGGGTCGACGAAAAGACGGGCCGGGCCTGTTGGGTCGACGAATACTATACGATCTATCCCGACGCGATCGGCGTGCGCAAGCCGACCTGGAAGACGGGAACGCTCGGCGGCCCGCGACAGTTTCAGGAGTCGCTGCCGTTCACGAACCCCGACCAGTACAACAACGACGTGGTCGAGAAGGATTTCTGTACGGTGGCCAACATGAAGGGCGAGCGGCTCACGCTCCGATTCGTCGAGAATCCGACCAAACCGAAAGAGGGCGTGCCCGAGGAACTGACGATCCAACGGTACAACTTCCGCTCGGACTACGATCCGGTGATCATCTACGAACCCGAGAACCGGATGCGTTACGTGACCGACCGCGACATTCGCGGCTACGAGCGCCCGGGCGCGTGCAACCACTGGCCGGTCGGTCAGGCCCGATGCGACGGCCGCTCGGTGCAGGCGGCCGATCGCCCGACGCACTTCCTCGGGTTCCCGATCTCGTCGCCGCCGATCCACGAGAACGAAGACCGCAGTTGGTGGAACGGGATCTACGGCATGACCGACCTGTCGATCGACGAGTTGGTCACGGTGGCGAAGAGTTGGAACTATCCGCCCGAGCTGAGCATCAGCGAGGGGTTCCGCTACCAGGGCTACGACCGAGGCCAACGTGCGTTCGTCATGAGCCGTTCGGGCCGTTCGACCGCCGGACTGCGAATCGACGTGGCCGCCTCGGACGACCACCCGATCTATAACCCGGCCCTGGTCATACTCGGCTGGGGAACCTCCGATGTTGTGCTGGCGATCAACGGTGAAGAAGTGCCGCAAGGAACCGATCTCCGCGTCGGCCACCGTCACGGGCTGGAAGGCACCGACCTGATTCTATGGGGCAAGTATCAGTCGACCGAGCCGTTCGAGATTACGTTGACGCCATCGAATCGTTGATGCACAAAAGACCGACCCCAACGGGGTCCGACAACGGAGCCCAGGGTCGCGCAGCGCACCCTGGGTTGGGAGGCCCGGGCGACACAATGAACGCCGAAGGTGTTCCACATGGCGCCACGCGGTTGTACAACCCCGTTGGGGTTGATGCGGTTTTGCACGACCGTAACCCAGGGTGCGCTTCGCGACCCTGGGCTTCGATGTGAAACGCCTACGGCGTAAAGGATTGGTCGGCAACCATTCGTCAAGAAAGCGAGGAACGACATGAATCGGACGACCCTTTGTGGTGCTTTTCTAACCTTCGTCATGCTTGGAACTGTGTCGGCTGACGAGCCGGATTTCCCGTATCCTCCGACCCTCTCGCTCGACGAGGTCCGTCAGTGGATCGATCGGGCCGCGACCGAACATCCGCGTCTGTTGGCCACGGGCGCCGAACTGGCCGCGTTGCGCGAGTCGCTCGACACGGATCCGACGCGACGTGCCTTGGCCGACGCCGTGGTCCGTCAGGCGAACTTCTTGCAGGATGTGGCTCCCGTCGAACGGAAGTTGCAGGGGCGACGTCTGCTCGACCAGTCGAGACGCTGTGTGAAACGGGTGGTTGTGCTGGCCATGGCGTATCACCTGACCGGCGACGCGCGGCATGCTCGCCGTTGTGAGAAAGAGATGCTGGCCGCCGCCCGATTCGACGACTTCAACCCGAGCCACTTCCTCGATACGGCCGAGATGACCTTCGCCCTGGCGATCGGTTACGACTGGCTTTTCGACCAACTCGACGAGGACGTGCGCAAGGAGATTCGCACGGCCATCGTCGAGAAAGGCTGCGTCCTGCCGTTCGAAACGCGGCACAAGGGCTGGGTCCGCTCGTCGAACAATTGGGGACAGGTTTGCCACGGGGGACTGACGGCCGGGGCGTTGGCCGTTATGGAGCACGAGCCGGATCTGGCCGCTCGAACCGTCCACAATGCGCTGCACAGCGTGACCAACTCGATGCGCGTGTATGCGCCCAATGGCAGCTATCCGGAAGGGCCCGGCTACTGGAATTACGGCACTAGTTATAACGTGCTGCTGATCGGCGTGCTCGAAAGCGCGTTGGGGTCCGACTTCGGGCTGACCGGGGCGCCCGGCTTCAGTCAGACGGGCCAATACGTTCCAGTCGCGTGCGGCCCGTCGGGACAGTTCTTCAACTATGCCGACGGCGGGTCGGGCCGTGGACCGCAATCGGCGATGTACTGGTTCGCTTCGCGCTTCGATCGGCCCGACTGGCTGCTGGGCGAACGCGAGGAATTGCTCGACACGATTGCCCGGCTGAGTGCCGATCGGGCCGCTTCGAGCGGCGACCGCCTTTTGCCGTTTGCGCTGCTCTGGATGAAAGACCCCGGCAAAGACGCGCCCGAGATCCGCATGCCCCTGCATTGGAGCAGCGGCGGCGAAACGCCCGTGACGATCCATCGCAGCAGTTGGACCGACCCGGCGGCGACGTTCGTCGGCCTGAAGGCCGGCTCACCCGCGGCCAATCACGGACAAATGGATACCGGCTCGTTCGTGCCCGATGCCGACGGCGTACGCTGGGCGATGGATCTGGGCGCCGAAGGCTATCACGGCATCGAGTCGCGCGGAATGAACCTTTGGAGCCGCAGCCAAAACTCCGACCGCTGGACCATCTTCCGGCAAAGCAACGCGGGCCACAACACGCTGGTGATCGACGGGAAACTCCAACTCGCTGCGGGCAGCGGCAAGGTGATCGGCTTCTCCGACGACAAGGCCTTTCCGCATTCGGTCGTCGATATGACGTCCGTCTATGAGGGCCAGGCCGAAAGCGTGCGCCGCGGTGTAGCGATGGTCCGTTCACGCGAGGTCTTGATCCAAGATCAATTGACCGGATTGAAACCGGGCAGTCGTGTCCGCTGGGGGATGATCACGCCGGGCACGCCGGACTCGCTGGGCGAGACGAGTGTCGAGCTTCGGCAGAAAGAGGCCCGGCTGACGCTGACGATTCTCTCGCCGCCGACGGTTACGTGGCAAGAGGTCGATACGGAAACACCGCGTAACGAATGGGACTCGCCGAATCGAGGCACCCGGATGGTTGCCTTCGAGGTCATCGCACCCGAGTCGGGTGAGTTGACGTTGGCCGTCCTCGCCACGCCGGGTACAGCCAGGGACTCGGGCGGACGTGAACTCGAACTGCGACCGTTGGAGC
>JAZFUB010000172.1:0-12823 GCA_036447015.1 Thermoguttaceae bacterium
ACGGGGACAAACACAAGGATGACGATGACGACGGTGGCGGCAAGGGCTCTAAGGGCGACGCTGGGGAGCTGATTGCCGAGGCCGTTGCCGCCGCACCCGGCGAGGACGTCGTGCTGCAAACCGTCGCCACGCACGGCCGCCTTGGCGCCGCGGAAGGCGAAGACACCGAGCCGCGGATGTACATGGTCTCCGTCGGCGGGGCCGACGGGACGACCGGTGAGTACACCGTGCACATCATTCTCAATGCGGCTGTCGAAGAGGAAGTTCATGGCGGGCAGCCGAACGACGACCTCGAATCGGCTCAGAATATCAACGGGTCGTTTCTATTGCTCGCTGACGAAGTTTCGGGTCGCAACGATGACCGCGACCGGCAAAAGGACGCCCAGGCGTCGCGCGGGGCGGTGCTCGGACATTTGGACGGCTGGGCCACGACCGTTCCCGGCGACCTGGAGACGCTCGAAGGAAATAGCGGTAATGCCGCTCCTTTCAACATGATCTTCTACGACCAGTCGGAGATGCGTTATCAGCAGATCTACTCGGCGTCGGAGTTCAGCACCAGTGAAGGCTTTATCGATCAGTTGCGGTTCCGTCGCAGCCGGTTCTATGACACCTTTGGCCCGACGGACATCGATGTGACGATCCGTCTCGGCCATGCTGCCACGACGGTCCAGACTATCTCCACGACCTTTGCCGAGAACGTCGGCGAAGGCTACGTAACCGTGTTTGACGGCGTGGCGACCATTTCCAGCGAAGGGATCGGCTTGCCGAATCCCTTCGACATCGTGATCGATGTCGACAATCTCTTCCGCTACGACCCGGCGGTCGGTGATCTGCTGGTGGATATCACCATACACAGTGAACTCTTGACGACGTTCTTCGATGCGTCGGGATTCGGCGAGCAGTTGACGACCAGACGGGTCTACACGAACGCCGGTGATGCCGACGTTGAAACGGGCGTTGTCGACCCGGCGATACTCGGGCCGGCCTACGGACTGGTCACCCAATTCGCCTTTGTCAACGATACGGACGTCTACGGCTTCACGTTGAGAGAAGGAGAAAACGCCTCGATCGCTCTGACCGCGTTGTCGGAAGGCGACGTTGCGCTGCAGTTGCTCGATGCGTCGGGCGAGGAAATCGCAACCGGAATCACCGGCGCGACCAACGTCGATGCGATCATCAAGGCGTTCACGGCGACCGAAGCCCTTCGGCAGCACGATGATGATGGTGACGAACACGATGATGACGAACACGATGATGACGGGCACGACCGATCAACAAACACATACTACGTGCGCGTCAGCGGAGGTGCCGATGTCGATTACAGCCTGCTGATTGCCCGAAACGCCCTGTTCGACACGGAAGCAAACGACACACTGACCGAGGCCCAGGCGATGGGCGATCTCGATGTGGCCTTCGGGCACGTTGGAGGTTCCGACGATACGGCCGATGTCTATAGCGTCGACGTCTCGGCAGGGCAGCAGATTCGCGTCTCGACATCGACCCCGGCCGACCTGTCCGGTGAGTTTACCAATCTGCTCGATCCGGTGCTCGTGCTCTACGGTCCTTCGGGGCTCGTCGCCGCCGAGGGCACGGCCTTGGCGGACGGCCGCAATGAGGAACTCGTCTACGCGATTCCCGACGGTGGCGAGGGCACCTACTACGTGATGGTCACGGGGGCCGATCCGGTGATCAACCCGGACGGCGGCGAATATGTCATTCGGGTCGAACAATCTTCGGCCCCGGGCTCGGGTGCCAAGTTCTTTGTCGTCGACACCGAAGCTGACGGAACCTATCAATACGACCCCGATGGAGAACTGCTGACGGATACGGAGTTGGCCGACGCGAACGAGAGTCCGCGCGGCATCACCTCGAATCTAGCCGGCACGAGGCAATGGGTCATCGATCGGAACGGAAGTGTTTATGTCTATGATGCCCAAGGCGACGAGCAAGGTGCGTGGCGAGCGGGTGGCTTGCGCAGGCCGACCGGAATCGCCACCGACGAGCAGGATATCTGGATCGTCGACGCCCGCCGCGACCGGGTCTACCAATACGACGGCGCCGCAGCCCTGACGTCCGGCCAAATCGGCCCCGACTCCAGCTTCCGGCTGAGTAAGGGTAACGGCAGCCCCACCGGAATCACCAGCGACGGCAACTTCGTTTGGGTGGTCAACAGCGGCAGGTCGAAGGACGCCGTGTTCAAGTACACAGTCGACGGCCAACTGCAAGGAAGTTGGGTGATCGACCGCAAGAACTCCAGGCCGACCGGTATTACGATCGATCCGTCCGACGTCGACCACATCTGGATCGTCGATGCGCGCAAAGACCAGGTATTCCAGTACGAAGGAGCAGCGTTCCGCACGTCGGGAAAGCAAGCAGCCGATGCGAGGTTCGATCTTGCCGAGGGCAACACCAACCCACAGGGCATTGCCGATCCGCCGCCGACAGTCACGCCTGTCGACTCGACCTCGCAGGGCAGGACGCTCGACCCGGCCGCTCTGTCGGCCATCCTGCAGGCCGATTCGATTCGTGGCACGATCGCTTCCTCGTCGCCCGGCAACCCGTCGCACGACGGTCGAATCGACGTTGCGTTGCTGCAATTCGCCCCGTGGTTCGAAGACGCGACGGACGACGACTGGACGTCCGATTCACGCGATCGAATCAGGCCGAACGTCTCCGATGCGGTCGATCGCTTGATGGCCGACCTGGACCGCTTGGCCCGACGATCCGAAGGCCAGACGGCGATCGAGTTGCAGTGGAGCCTGAGCGTCTCGGACAACGCCTCGTCGGAAGATTCGGCACTGCAGCGGCGAGGTTGAGCGGCTCGGTCGCTTCGAGGCGTTTCCGTATTCGCGTTTGGAAACCGAGCGAAAGCATTGCAAACGAAAAAGACCCACGGGTGGCGAGCCCGTGGGTCGGATGGATTGGCCGTTGACTCTCGACGGTCTAGCGTCGCGTAGGACGATAGGTTCTGGTGACCTGGGACACCGGTTTGGGCTCGACGATGCGCGAGGCCATCTGTGGCCCGTAGGATGGCGGGCGGTAGGATGGTGGGCCGTATGACGCCGGGCCCTGTGTCCCGCACGTGCTGCAACCGCTGCCACCTCCTCCGCCGTATTCCATCTGGTAGCCACCGCCACCGTTGCAGCTGTTGCAGCCGTCCATCGCAGCGCCGGTGAAGTTGCCGCATCGGTCGCACGGATCGCAACACTCGGGCGGGTCGCCGTGGAAGTCACCCCAATATCGCTCGCCGCAACTGCCGCAATCCCACGACGGCGCGTGAAACAGGCTATGCACGAAGGAGAGTGGGCCGCATGGCGCGCCCGGATCTGCACAATATCCACATGAGCCACCGTAACTCGAGACACCGGCAGGCTCGCAAGTGTGACCGCAGTTGCCGGTCGTACAGATCGTTCCCGGGCCGAACGGCGCATGGATCATGTTGTGGCACAGCCCGCAGCCGGTGGCGGCCGCCATCAATCCGCAGAGCAGCCCAAGAAGCATCAGCCTTTGCAACATCTCCGTTCCTCCCCCGATTTCGGGTTTGCGATGATTTCAGTCGACTCGTTGGACAGACACTCAACAGACTCTATCGGCCGAAAACTCGGAGAAATCGAGAAAATCGGCAAAACCGCGCAAGTCAACGCAATCCGCACACTTTGCGCAGATTAGCCGTTCGGCAACAGGCTTGGAAACCCGTTGCGGAAGGCTTATAATCATAGCAAGGGACCCGATCAGCGAATCCACACCCGGATACCCCACGCGAGGGTGAGAATTCTGACCCCAAGGATCGGCCGAGAGACAATTTCCGCGTTTAGCTGCCGCCGGTACGGCGGCCGGCTAACTTCACCCGTCAAAACTTTCTGGAGAGATTCACGTGTCGGAAAGACTCTCGACCATCGAATCGGTCGTCGACGCGATCGCCGTCGGCAAGATTGTGATCGTCATGGACGCCGAGGATCGCGAAGACGAGGGTGACTTCGTCTGTGCCGCTGAGAAAGTGACGCCGGAGATCGTCAATTTCATGATTACCTACGGGCGGGGGTTGCTGTGCATGCCGATTTTGCCCGAGGTCTGCGAGCGACTCGACTTGCCGCCGATGGTCGACGACAACACGCCCCCCATGGAGACGGGCTTCACCGTGCCGGTCGATCATCACACGTGCCGCACCGGCATCACGGCTCAGGAACGTGCCACGACGATTCTCGAGATCGTCGACCCGAAGAGCAAACCGTCCGACTTCGTTCGCCCGGGACATCTCTATCCGCTGATCGCCAAGGAAGGCGGCGTGCTGCGGCGTGCGGGCCACACGGAATGTGCCGTCGATCTTGCCCGAATGGCCCAGTTGCAGCCGGCCGGCGTGCTTTGCGAAATCCTCGACGAAAAGGGAGGGCGGGCGACCCGGGACGAACTGTATCTCTTCGCCCAAGAGCACGACCTGAAGATCACGACGATCGAGGAGTTGATCCGCTATCGTCGCCGCAGCGAGAAACTCGTCTACCGGCTGGCCGAGGCCGATTTGCCGACCCGATTCGGAAAACGGGGGCGTATCATCGTCTATGGCGTGAAGCATGAGGATCAGCAGCCCTGTGCGATCGTGATCGGCGAGCCGGACAAAGTCGCTCAGCCGTTGGTCCGTCTCCACTCGGCCTGTTTCACCGGCGATCTGCTGGCGTCGCTGCGTTGCGATTGCGGCGATCAGTTGCAGATGGCCATGGAAATGATTGGCCAGGAGGGGGCCGGCGTGCTGATCTATCTGCCCCAGGAAGGCCGCGGTATCGGACTGGTCGAGAAGATCAAGGCCTATGCCCTGCAGGATGAGGGGATGGATACGGTCGAGGCCAACCTGGCGTTGGGCCACCACTCCGACAGTCGCGACTACGGCGTCGGCATCCAAGTGCTCAAAGACTTGGGCCTGTCGACGATTCGGCTGTTGACGAACAATCCGAAGAAGACCGACGCCTTCATCTACGGCGGATTCGATCTCGAAGTGGCCGACCAGGTTCCGATTCTCGGCCCCATCAACGAGCACAACGAACGCTATCTGTCGGTGAAACGCGACAAGATGGGACACAAGTTGCCGTAGCCGTCACTATACGGTCCTCGCTACCCCTCCAGCACCGTATCGTCGTGTTCGTAGCCCGGGGCGCAACAACAGAGAAACTTCAGGCTCATCGCACTAATGCGTACCTGGGAGACGTACAGGGGGAGTACCGGTGCCTCTTCTCTGCTCATCAATGCGCCGAAGTCCTTGGTCTTGGAGTTATGGCGGCCCGGCAACAGAGAAGAGGCACCGGTACTCCCCTGATGTCTGCCTTGAGGTGCGCAAATCTGCGATGAACCCCTTTTTTCCCCTTTCCCCCTTTTCCCGACCTTCTGCAAGCAGCCAAACGGCTACGACTTTTTCGTGTAGACACCCACGACCGCCGGTGCGTAAGTGCGAACGTCCCACTGGTCGGCATCGGGGAGCAGATCGAAGTCGAATCGGGCGTCCGCTTCGACCATGAAGATACTCTCGTCGGGCGCGACTTCCATCAGACCGCCGATCAACTCCAGCATCTCGTCGGTGCGGTCGGTGTAGAAATCGTACGGCGGTGAACAAAAAACAACCCACGGCAGATCGCCCGGCGTCACACCCCGCCGGTGCCAGATGAAAACGCTCGAGGTGATGATCCGGGTGACCGACTCGACTTCGAGCGTGGCCACGTTTTCGCGGATGACGGCGGCCGTGGGAAAATGTTGCTCGATCAAGGTCGCTCTGACGGCACCCCGACTGAGTGCTTCCAACCCCAAGGCGCCGGTGCCGCCAAACAGATCGATGGCCGCTTTTCCCTTGATAGCCGGGCCGATCAGGTTGAAGATGGCCTCGCGGACTCGGTCCTTCATCGGGCGGACGCGAGGATCTCCACCGTATCGGAGTTTCCGCCCGCGGAACTTTCCGCCGATGATCCGCACTCTCGGCGGCCGACGCGTGGCCCCTGACGACGCACCCCCCGAGCGGCGAGCCGACGTTTCCGCTTTTCGTTTCGGTCTGCGTTTGGCTCGGGCCATGCGAAGGTTCACGGTCAAAAGGATACGGAAAGACTGCTAGGCCCCCGTTGGTCGATCTCGGCCAATATGGTACCGTAAGACTTGCAGTGTGGGAAGCCGGACAACGCAAACGGTTCGGCTCGCTGCAACGAGGTGACCACGAACGGTTCCGCCTCGATTCGAAGCCCCATTGTGAATAGGAATGAAAAAATGCGAGTTCGTAGCTGTTTGGTGTCGGCGATGGTCGTGGTCGTGGTCTCGATGGGCAGCCTGCGGGCTCAGGATGCCCAGCCCATGGGTGATGCAACAACCCCAGCCTCAGGTGAGGCCGTTGGAGCGGACGGTGCCGCTTCGGCCGGCGCGGAGTTCGAGCGAATCTTGTCCGAGTGGAAAACCATGTTGGGTGAACTTCTGACTCTGCAAACCGAGTTCGAGTCGGCGTCCGATACGCAACGGGCCGAAATCCAGAAGCAATGGAAACAACTGATCGAGCAAGGAGATGCCATGGAACCGAAACTGCTCGCCGCGGCCGAAAAAGCTTATGCCGAGGCCCCCAATACGAACAAGGGCGTCACCGATCTGCTGCAGGAGTCTCTGTTCAACGGCCTCATGGCCGAGGACTATGAGAGTGCTGCGAGAGTGGGAAAGCTGCTGGTGGATAATCGGTGCGAAGACAAACGCGTGGCGAATCTTGCCGGTCTGGCGGCATTCGCCGTGAGCGAATTGGACGACGCCGAGAAGTATCTCAATCAGGCCAAGCAGGACGACGTCTTCGCGCCGATCGACCGAGAGATGCTCGACGGTCTCGCGGGTCAATTTCTGAGTAATCCCGCGCCGCTGAAGCAGGCCCGGGCCAACGAACAGCAGATTCGCGACGCCGAGGCGAAGGCCGACGATCTGCCTCGGATTCTGATGGAGACCAACAAGGGGCCCATCGAAATCGAATTGTTCGAGAACGAGGCGCCGATGGCCGTGGCGAATATCATCTCGCTGGTCGAGCAGGGGTACTACAACGGGCTGACCTTCCACCGCGTGCTGCCCGGATTTATGGCCCAAGGCGGATGTCCCGACGGCACCGGCACCGGCGGACCCGGCTACAACATCCCGTGCGAGTGCTACCAACCGAACCACCGGCTGCATTTCCGCGGCAGCCTGAGCATGGCACACGCGGGCCGGGACACGGGTGGGTCGCAATTCTTCCTGACTTTCCTTCCAACGAAGCATCTTGACGGCATACACACCGTCTTCGGCCGGGTAATCAAAGGGTTCGACGTCCTGTCGAAACTCCAACGACGCGACCCGAGCGCATTCAGCCCTCCCCAGGCCGATCGCATCGTCAAGGCCACGGTCCTGCGCAAACGGGATCACGAGTACGTGCCGACCAAGACGGGGCAGTAACGGCTCGAAGCGAAGATGGGAGCAGAAGGGCAATACGACGCCCCATCTCTTCTCCGGTCTCCGGTTGGGTCGCTGTGGTGTGATCTTGTGGGAAGGAAAGAGGACTCAAGGCCCTGTTTTTCGAGGGCGTCCCCATCCTGTTCGGCCCGATTGTTGCGTCGACTGATTGGATAGGCCGGGAGTCCGCCAGTGTGCTGGGCAATCGCGGGCAGGTTGTGGGTCAGAAAGCGCCCCAATTGCCTTGCATCATGCCTCCGCCGTTCCAACCGAACGTGCCACGGCCGCCACCACGGCCACCACGGCCGCCACCGCCACCGCCGAAGCCGCCACCGCCGCCGCCGAAGCCGCCACCGCCGCCACCGCCGCCGCCGAAGCCGCCACCGCCGCCGCGGCCTCCACGATTGCCTCCACCGCCGAAGCCGCTTCCGGAGAACCCTTGACCGCCGGTTCCTCCGCGGCCCTCGGCGCCTTCGCCGCTCGCAAAATTGAAGGTATTCACTTCAGTGATTCCGCGGAACATCGGCATGGGGGTAATTCGCACGTACCGGCGGTCGGCCGAGACGACGGCCGTAACGCTCATAGACGTGCCCTCTTGTATAATTTCTATCACCGGCTGATAGCCGATCGCACCGCCGCGCGTGGGAAACCAGATGGCGTTGTTGTCGCGCGAGTTAGCCAGGCTGCCCATTGCCGAGGGATCGGCGACTGCGGCCAGTTGTTGGCCCAGCACTTGACGGCCCAATTCTGGCTGAAGGGCCGCGAGCCCGATCTGACGGCCGAGGGCCAGTTGGCCGGCGACCGCATTGGCCACCTGGCGGTCGCTAAGCAATTCGGTACGTCGGCCGTCCCGTAGGTCGAACTCCACGACCGCTTCGTCGTCGGTCATCGCGATTCTCTTCTGCACCTTGACGGCATTCTTGCCGCGGAAACCGGTGCAGACTTCAACGTTGACGCTGCCGGCGGTGACCTCACCCCAGATGCGGCGCACGAGCAGGCGATAGGTTCCGGAGAAGCCTTTCGGACAAACGTAGATTTCTCGATAGCCCTCGGTGGCGTCCTGTCCCGGCCGCGACGTGCCGTCGCCGAGCAAGACACCGCCGCTGGTCGTTCGGGGATTTCGCAACGAGCAGACCGAACCGGCCGGTTCCTCCACCAGCAGGTCCACGTCGGCCTCGCCGGTCCAGGAGACGACGATCACACAGTCGCGCACAATGGCCTCGTCCAGGGCCGCCTGGAAGCGGTCGGCTTCGGCGGTGCGCCGCTGGGCGCGCAGTTTCTCCAGCGTGTCGTTGGCGGCGAACAGGCCCGACTTCCAGATGTCCTGCTGGTCGCCGGTCCAAGCCTGGCGGACGATCCCCAGGGTAGCCCACTGGATGCCGCCGAGGTCGTCGAGCCGCTGGGCCGCTTTCAGGCCGTGCATGTAGGGCTCGGGCCACGTCGGCGCCAAGGCGGCCGTTTGGCGGAAGACCTGCAACGCGCGGCGGTCCAAATCGAGTCGCGTCAGATAGACGCCGATGTACATCAGGTCGGCCGGGCTGTCGGCGAAGTCGACGGCCGACATGACGGTCCGTTCGATCTGGTCCTTGGGACGTTCGTCCGCCTGCATGGCCATCGCCATCGCCTGGTACATCCAAGGCTGAACATGACGATGTCGCAAGGCGGCCCGGATCATGGTGATCACTTCGTCGAAGTGCTGACCGTCCTCATCGAGCAAGTCGCGAACGGCTTGGCGGATCGCCACGGGCGTCGGTTCGTGGGTGCTGAAGTAGTTTTCCCAGGCATCCTCCAACGTCGCGCCGTTGGGAATGGCCAAGGGGACCGTGATCGACTCGGTCGGCTGCTTCGCCGTGGAGCCCGATTCCACACTGGTCGGTTCCACACTGCCCGGTTCGGCGCTAAGGTCGTCCTCGACGGAGAAGGCACGGAAACCGCCCGGGGGAATCTTATTCGGCAGGAGGTTGCGTGGCATGTTGAACATTCCCATGCCGCCGCCCATCATGCCGCCACCCATGCCGCCCATGCCGCCGCCGCGCATGCCGCCACCCATGCCGCCCATGCCGCCACCCATGCCGCCCATCATGCCGCCCATCATACCGCCCATCATGCTGCTTTGGATCGGTATTACGAGGTCGGCCACCGGGTAGACTTTGGTCGTGAGCCGGTTCTCGGCCACTTCAGGCGTGGTGATCAGCAGCACTTCGTCCTGGATCACGTAGGTCAGATCCAGATCGCGGAGCATCAATCGCAGGGCCGATCGCAACGAGATCCCTCGCAGGCTCTTCGTGATCTGCTCGTCCTCCGTCAGGCCCACGTCGTCGAGCGCCGGGCCGTCGATTTGGATTTCGATATCGTGATACTCCTTCAGAAACTCGACCACGTCGCGCAACGGTGTCTCGAGGAAGTCCAATTGCGTGGGCGACTTCAGCGCGGCGTTGATCTCTTTTTCGGCCGAGCCCTGCTTGTCCAAGCTCATCGACTTGTACTTCTCCAATCGCCGGGCAGTCAATAGCTGCCAGACTTCGGCGTCCGGATAAACGATCGGCGGCTCGTCGGGGAACGGCACGTGCGCCTTCTCGGTCTGGTAGAGCATGTCGACCACGCCCTTCTGACGCATGATGCGCAACGTCATCGCGTCCGCGAGGTATCCCTTCGTGCGGGAATGCAGCGTGGCCACGACGCCCGTGGGGCTTTCGGGATACTCCTTCATCACTTCAATGGCGGCCTCTTCCTCGGCAATACGGTAATGTCCCTCGTCCATCAACGAGTTGAACTGTGCCATCAATTGGTTGACCCTCTGCTGTTTTCGCAACAGGTTCTCATTGATCAGCATCTGTTCCCTGGCGATGGCCCGATTCTGCTGTGCCCGTTGCCGTCGCTGTTCGACTTCGACCTGCTGCCGGCCTGCCGCACGCAACGCCCCCTGAATCATGTTGACCATCTGGTCGCGAACGTCGGGATTCAGGTCGGGCGTCTGCTTGACCGTTTCCAAGGTGAGTTTCAGGTTCTGGATGGCCGCCTCGGGCTCCCGATCCATTTGGCCTCGGGCCTGGTTGACCGCATCGAGCACCTGGGCCTGCATCACTTGCGCCAGCACGCGCCGTTCCTGGCCGATCGCTTCGGCAAACGCGCCGGCAGCGCCGAACGGATCGCCTCCGCCGACGAGGTTGAGATCACCGTCAGCCATCGGGGCACCGGCGATCGGGGCACCGGCGACCGGGGCACCGGCGACCGGCTCGGCTCCGCGCTGACGGCGTCGTTCGAGTGCATCTTTAACGCCCAGCGCGACGTGGTCGTTCGGGTCGCGCTGCAACGCACCGTCGACGAGCCGCTGAGCGTTATCGAGATTACCCAGGTCCAGGGCCTGCTGGGCCAATTGGCCCAGGCCGCGCAGTCCGGCGTTGACTGCCAGTCGGGCCTCGGCAAGGCTTTTCGAACCGGCGATCGGGACCGCGCCACCGCCGGCGGCCTCGGCCTGAGCGACCAGTTGGGACAAGTAGGCATTATCATCGAGCGAAACGCCCGGCTTGGCGCTAAAGGAAAGCGACTGCGGACCGGCCGGGCCGGAAGCATCCAACTGAATATCGAACGGCCCTTCGCCGGTGAACGTGCCGATCACCACCGTATCGCGATCCGAACGAAGCGGCGGAATACGCTGAGGATAGCCTTGCATTCCGTCGGGTAGCTTGGCATCGGCCGACGGCCAAACGACCGTCGCCCGGGCCGCGGCAGCCAACGCGGCGCCGGCGTTTTCGTCGTCGTCGATCAGCAGCCCACCCGAGTGCCCGGCCAGCGCGCCGAGCAGTTGGCGATCCAATCGCGGACCTACGGCATAGCTGCTCATCGGGATCCGCTCGTCGGCGAGTCGAGTGGCCAGGTCGTCGAACGTCTCGGTGCCCAACAGGTTGGCCGCGCTCATGCCGTCACCGATGTAGATCGCCGCCCGCGCGTTCTTCGAATCGGCCGCATAGCTATCGGCCACGGCCGTGACGGCCTTTTCCATATCGGTCGACCCCAGCGGAACGCGCGCCTCGAGTTTCTTCAGTGCCTCGGCCATTTCCGGGCTGCCGGGTGCCACGAACGATTCGGTCAGGGCCGATGTGTTCAGATCGACCGCCATCAGACGCACGCGGTCGGTCGGATTCAGATTGGACAACGCGGACTGCAACGCGGCAAGCGCCTTGACTCGATAGTCGCCGGCCTGACTGGCCGAGGTGTCGAACAACACGACGATGTCGCGCGGCCCGGGGGCTTCCGCCGCCACCGGTTTCAGACTCAGTGCAAAATAGTTCGTGCCGTCTGGATGAGCAAAATGGTCGAGTCGGGCTGCCTCGGGGCCCGGCTGTGCGACCAGACTGCTGGTGGCCAGCATGGTGATCGCCAATGCTGCGATGGGCAACATGATCGCTGAGAGAAGATTACGTTTGGACATGGTTACGCTCTCCAACACAGAAGGAACAAAGCGGCCTCGTCGGTGTACCGTGTTCCGTAGCGGTAACCGAGGCACGCGCAGAATGTTTCGACGAAACGAGCCTATAGTCGACTACGCTCATTCTACTCAATACTTCGTATTTTTGCCAACGAAAAAACCAGCGATTCGCCCCAAGTTGGCAGCGAATCTCCCCCCCACTGCGACGGACAGATTCGATTCGCCACCTGGGCACCCCCCCACAAACGCGAGAGGGCCCTGACAACTTCACGGTGTCAGGGCCCTAAGGTTTTTATTGGTAATGAGTTACGATGTTTTCGACGCGGGCCCCTCTCGCTAGAGTGGCTGTCGGCTGATGATGATCCTGTCAAGCGCGCGGCCGACAAAATTGTCCTCGGCCGGATCCGTCCAGATCGGACCGGGGATCTGCTGCGCCAGGCATCCAAGGGCACCCCCGAAGGACCCTAGCGACCGATGTGCCCACGTGGTCACGACGCCCAAAACCGCATCGTCGGCCGCCGATCCCCCCATGCGGCTGATGTCGTCCTCGATCGGTTGCAGGTTGTAGACCGCGTCGGTGATCTTGCGGATCTCCTCGACCCAACGTTCGGACAGGTCCTGTAGACCCCGCTGCAACACGGCCACCGACTCATCCAGATCGAGGCTGCCAAGTTCGAACAGGCGATAGGTTGCCAGCATGGCTGCCGCCGCCGGTAGATCATCGGCCAGATCGAGCGTCTCGAATCCGGTCACTTCCTCGAAACGCGTGATGAAATCGAAAGCTAGCTCGCCAAGACACTCCAAATGATCGGTCAGAGCCGCTCGCCGCACCACCGAGGGCTCCTCGACCTGCCGTTCCATCGAACGTAGGAAGTCCTGATCGGAAGTCGTCAGGAGTTCGCCAGGCAACCAATCGAACAGGTCTACCTCATTTTCGGGTATCACCGTGTTGGAAAGGCCGGCACTGCCGTA
>JAZFUB010000173.1:0-2958 GCA_036447015.1 Thermoguttaceae bacterium
GCCCTCATACCCGTCTTCTTCCGTCGCATCGGTGGTGAGTTGGAATTCCTTGCCGCCGTCTTCTTTGCGAAGGTACAGGTTATGGTCCTTGGTGAAGGCGACCCATTTGCCGTCGGGCGACTTCTCACTGGTGTCGGAGGGGCGGGACCTTCGATGCGAATCGCGACGGTCCTCACTTTGAGCCGGCTTGTCGTCCGGTTCCTTGGCGGCGACTTCTTCGGCCGTGTCTTCGGCGATCGCATAGTCGTCGAGCCCGCATTTCCAGCGTTTGCCATGCGCGCCGAAACGTATCGCGTTTTCCGCAACGTCCCACTCGATGGCGTCGATCGGCAGGTGGGTTGCCTCGCACGATTTGCCGCTGGCTTTCGCGAGCGACTCGGCCAGTCGGGCGTGATCGAACGCCGGACGGCGCGTTTTCGTTTCGGTCTCGACGAGGATGAATTCGCGCGTGCCGCCGGGCCGATCGTTGCGGTACCAGAATCGGGTGTTCTCGGCGAACCAATGCGGGACGATCTTGGCGGTGAAGACCTTGCCGCCGGTCAGCGAGCCGAGATTCTTTGCCCGCTGGTAGTCGGAGAGAGTGCCCTGTCCGAGTGTTGCGGTGGCAAGAAGGCCCGTCAAAATGGCCGCGTGAATCGCCCGATGAAAACCCGTCATGCGAATGGTCCTATTCCAGTGTTGCACAGATCGGTTGATGACCGCCGGGCATTCCCGGCAGCAAGACCTATCATAAACGGCCGGGCGGGACATTGCAATTGAATGGGGCAATCGAGCGGGGCCATTGACGTTTCCATTCGAGGTTTAGCGGCCGGGCTTGCCCGGCGCGTTTTGGGCCTGTTTGTGGCGCGAAGGAAACGCGCCGGGCAAGCCCGGCCGCTAAACGACAAATGGGGGCACGCGTGACGGCGCAAGAAAAACGCTCGAACGGCTCATCGCGTGAGCCCTTCGAGCGTTCGACCGACTTGATAAAGGTCGGCTACTGATGTGGGTTTAGCCCATGGCCTTGGCTAGATCGGCCTTGGGGTCGTCGCTGGTCAGCTTCAGGTCGAACTTCTCTTGCAGGACCTTGAAGACGTTGGGCGTGATGAACGCGGGCGGCCTCGGACCGATCGTGACACCCTTCACTCCCAGTGCCAGCAGCGTCAGCAGCACGGCGACCGCCTTCTGCTCGAACCAGGAGATCAACAGCGTCAACGGCAGGTCGTTGACCGTGCAGTCGAACGCTTCGGCCAGCGCCAGGGCCACCTTGATCGCTCCGTAGGCGTCGTTGCACTGGCCCATGTCCATCAGTCGCGGCAGCCCGAGCAGCTCGCCGTAGTCGTGGTTGCGGATCCGATACTTGCCGCAGCCGAGCGTGAGGATGAACGAATCGGCCGGCGTGGCCTCGGCATAGTCGGAGAAGTAGTTGCGTCCGGGCGTCGCGCCGTCGCAACCGCCGATGACGAAGAAATGGCTGATCTTGCCGTCCTTGACCGCTTGAACGATCGTGTCGGCCAGATTCAGGATCACGCTGTGATGGAAACCGATGGTCGACTGGCCGTTTTGGTTGTCGGGCAACGGCGCACACGATTTCGCCTTGGCAATGACGGCCGAGAAGTCGCCCTCCGGCAGAACAACGCCGCCGGGTACGGCCGTGCATCGGGTCGTGAAGACGCGATCCACGTAGGACTCGGGCGGGATCAGAATGCAGTTGGTCGTCGCCAGCACCGGACCGGTGAATTCGGCGAACTCGCGTTTTTGGTTTTGCCACGCACTGCCGTAATGGCCCGCCAGGTTGGCATGCTCGCGGAGCTTCGGATACATGTGGGCCGGCAACATCTCGCCGTGGGTATAGATCTTCACGTCGGTCCCCTCGCACTGCTTGAGCAGGTTTTCGAGGTCCAACATGTCGTGACCCGTGACGAGGATCCCGGGCCCGGCGACGGTCCCCTCGCGAACCGGCGTGGGCGACGGATCGCCGAACCGCTCGGTATGGCCCTCGTCGAGCATCTCCATCACGCGGAAGTTCTGCCGCCCGCATTCGAGCACCATCTCCAACAGCGAACCGAGATCGAAATTCACGTTCGTCACGGTGGCGAACAGCGCGTCTTCGATGAAGGCGCTGACCGCTTCGTCCGTCTTGCCCAGACGACGCGCGTGATGGGCATAGGCGGCCATGCCCTTGATCCCATAGAGCAGGGTCTCCTGCAGCGACTGAATATCCTCATTCTTGCCACACACCCCCACACTGGCTGCACAACCGGTGCCTTTGGCCGTTTGCTCGCATTGATTACAGAACATCGAGTTCACTCCTTCCAAGTACGCTGAATAAGGGACGGTTCATCCAAGTTATCGAGAAATAGGTCCGACCTCGCAATCGTTTCGTCACAATCATAGCTCCCGCCGGCTCGGTTACCCTTGATCTGGATCAAATGGCCGGCAAGCTTTTTCCGAAAATCGAAAGATTTGGGCCAATGGGGCCGGTAGAAGAGAATTTGGGCAATCTGCGTATGCCGTGGACGTGTTGGCGGCTTGATTTGGGCGCCCTTGCCGATTAGGATTCGGCATGCGGCGGGCAGCCGATGGTGAGTATCGGCCGAATTCTCCTCGCTTTTCTCTGTTTCCTGAAAAAAATACTTCACCGGTAGACACTTGTGGATCTGAACGTGGCCGACATCCTGCACGACTGTAAACTGTTCTCTCGGGTCGAAGCCCGGGGTTTCAGCGGCTGGTGGTCATGGCGCGGCTGTGCAGGTTCGACAAGGGCCGAGCGATCTTTCGTCAGGGCGACGAGTGTCCGGGGGTCTACGTGGTCGGCACCGGGCTGGTTCGGGTCTACAAGTCGGCCGCCTCGGGCAAGGAACACGTGCTTCATCTGGTCGGCCCCGGGGGAACCTTCGCCGAAGCGGCCACGATCGGCCAGTTTCGATGTCCGGCCAATGCCGAAGCCGTCGCGCCGAGCACCTGCATGCTGCTGCC
>JAZFUB010000174.1:0-4696 GCA_036447015.1 Thermoguttaceae bacterium
TCGGCCGATTTCTCGAAGTGACGGAAAACCATCAGTAACTCAATTCCAAGAATAATTGTGAAGAGCAAATCTGTTTGTTGCAATCGAAACTCCTATAAGCAACAATACACTGGAATCGAAACGAAACAACATGAACAAGGACAAAACCATGCCCGATCCCGATATTACAGGCCCCGATATCACACGCGTTACACCCTGTTGCGTTAACCGTCGCCGATTTCTGCAAGCCGGGGCCGCATCACTTGCACTCTCCGCATTCCATGCCGACGCAATGGAGATGGCGGCGGACCGGCCCAAGCGTGTCGGACTCATTGGCGCCGGGTGGTACGGCAAAAGCGACCTCTGGCGGCTGATGCAGGTAGCACCGGTGGAAGTCGTGTCGATCTGCGATCCGGATCAGCGAATGCTGGCCGAGGCCGTCGAGATACACGGCCGGCGGCGAAAGTCGGCCAAGAAGCCTCGTACTTACATCGACTATCGCAAGATGCTGAAAGAAAGGGACCTGGACATCGTGCTGATCGGTACGCCCGATCACTGGCATGCATTGCAGATGATTGCTGCCGTCGAGGCCGGTGCGGACGTTTATGTTCAGAAGCCCGTCAGTGTGGACGTGTGCGAGGGCGAGGCGATGGTCGACGCAGCTCGTAAACATGGACGCGTTGTACAGGTCGGCACTCAGCGAAAAAGCACACCACATCTGATCGACGTCAAGAAGCAAGTTGTTGACGCAGGTCTGCTTGGCACGATTGGACACGTCGAGATGTGCTGCTACTTCCACATGCGTGCCAACGGCAACCCACCGGTCGAGCCCGTGCCGGATTTTCTCGACTATGAAATGTGGACGGGCCCGGCACCGCTTCGCCCCTATGACGGATTGCCCCACAAACGGTGGTGGCGGACCTTCATGGAATACGGCAACGGAATCATGGGAGACATGTGTGTCCACATGCTGGACACTGCGCGGTGGATGCTCGACCTGGGTTGGCCAAACCGTATCACTTCGATCGGCGGCATCTACGTGCAGAAGGAAGGCAAGTCGAATATCGCAGATACGCAAACGGCTACTTTCGAGTACGATGAATTCAACGCCGTCTGGCAGCATCGCTCCTGGGGGAGCCCTCCCGATCCCGACTATCCATGGGCGTTGTTTATCTACGGGGATAAAGGAACGTTGAAAGCCAGTACGATGCGGGCCGATTTCCTGCCACGCGGCAACAACGCCAAGCCGATCCATTTCGAATGTCTTTACGAGCGCGAACAGTATCCTGAAGACGTCACGGAAAAGGGCATCGAACTGAACGCAGCGCCCGCCACTCGACGACACATGCTCGACTTCCTCGCCGCCGTCGAAACGCGCAAACGACCGATCGCCGACATCCAGCAGGGGCACATCTCGACGGCCAGCTGTGCTCTGGCAAATCTCTCGATGCAACTTGGCGGCCGGCCGCTAAGCTACGATCCGCAGCAGCGCACCGTTATCGACGACGAGGAAGCCACAAGGCTCCTGCGGCGCCCCTATCGCACACCGTGGAAGCATCCGTTCGAAGACTGAGTTCGTTGGTCGCGTTTGCGATGCAACTATTGCCACTCGGTAGCCAGCAGTTTGTCCGCCGCTTCCTGCTTAGCCATTTGTTTGATTGCAGCATCGGCCGCGGGAGGCGAAATAAGACGCAACATCGTCAGCGGGTTGGTCTGATTGTCGCGGGCAATGATCTGATCCGTCCCGTTGACCAGCCCGTCGCGATCGTAGTCGTAGAGATCGTCAATCCGGGCCGGGTCCGCTGCACTGTGCTGGAAGTTTCGGGCAGCGATCTCGTCGGTTGCGTTGACGATCGTGTTGACCAAACTGTCGCCCGCCTCGCCTGGGGCGTTGCCGAAGTAGAAGATGTCGGGTTCGAGCAGGCGGGTTCGCTCGGTGGCTTTGACGGTTACTTGCAGCCGTTGCATCCTGATGGCGTCTGGAGTTACTGGTGCCGCCTCCCGGTGGCCGACGTCGTCGTCGGTCACTTTGTCGTCGTCGTTGAAATCGCCGTCGGACCCGGGCCAGCAAGGCGTGCTGGTCGTCACCCACGTCAATTGCCAGCGTCCTTGCGCCGAGGTCGTCGACCACGCCTGCCCCGTCGTCGATAGTTCCGATCTGCAACAGGTCGAGCCCTGGCCCGTATTCGATGCTCGTGGCCGTGAAATAGTCGGTGTTGTACGTCAAATCGACCGTGGCCGACACGATGGGGACGTCAACCGTGTCGGGTGTGCTAACCCAGATCTCGATCCAGAACGAATCCCATTCGTCGATCGATTCCTCACTGACGGGCAAAGCATCGACTTCGCCGTTGGGTAGCGTCGACGTGGGCTGATGCACCAAAGTCACATCCAACCGGCCGGACATCGCCGAAGCCGAGACCGTTGTCCGTGCATCGGGTTTCTGGGCGTGGGACTCGCGATTGCCGACATTGTCGATGGCAACACTGTAAAAGGCGTACTCGTGGTCCGAGACGCCCACGAAAAAGGCCTCGGTATCAGTGGTGTCGTCCAGCCAAAGTACAAGAGGGTCGTTGTCGGTTGAGACGTAGATGTCGCCGGCGAAGTCGAACTCGACATAGGCGACGTTGGCCAGTTGCGTACCCGTCCCTAATCCCTCAACGGGATCTACCGTATACTCGATCCAGCCGATCTCGAAGCCCGTGTCGGGGTTGAAGGCCGGCAGGAAACCGGCCATCGGATCGGACGGATAATCGCCGGTCATCGGATCGACCGACTGACCACCCGGCAAAGGCTGATCCCACTTCAGGAACCCCACCCGGGTGAATTCGAGCGTACTGAGATCGAACATTTCCGGATCGATCGTGTCGACGATCAAGGCATCCTGCGTCGGAACGATCGCGTCGACTTCGTTCCAGAAGTCGATCCGGTACAGCATCGGGTCGTCTGACGAGACGAATCGCTTCAGTTCGTTCTCCGGAGTCCCCGGGGCGTCGTAACCGGTCGGGCCGTACTTGTCTTCGGGCGTGTGGGACGTATATCCTGGGAGTCTGTCGTCGTCGCCGGGCTCCGGGTTTTCCGGTTCCGGTGGTTCCGGCTCCGGGTCTTCTTCGTCCTCGCAAAGACAATCGGGAATGGTGATCGACGCGACCGTCGCGGCAAAGAGCCCCATTGCCGTGCCGCCTTGGGGCGCGCCTACCGTCTTGGCCCCGGCTCCCGCCTTGGCCGTGCCGGTCTCCGAGGTCTCGCTCCACAAGAGGACCAGTCCGGGGGCATCCGCTCCGAAGAGGTTCTCCGAATAGGCCAACTCGGGCGAGGCTCCCACGGCTTCGGGGATGGCCGTGGGTGCGACCCAAGCCGTGCCGTTGTGATAGGAATGATAGAGCTGCTCGCCTTGTGCAAAGATGACGTGCGCCACGCCGTCGACCATCAAGGTTTCGACCGAATCGTAGAGCACTTCCCGCTCTTCTTCCTGCACGTTGGTGACCTGTTTGCGTGCGGCCGTGATCTGAAGATTCGTGACATCGCGATCGGCGAGCACCGTGATCTCGGTCGCCTGCGACGCGCGGTAGTCATCGCCGACACGGATGTGGAATGTGTCGTTCGTGACGGCCGTGAAGGTAAACACGCCGTTATCGTCCGTTCGGGCAAGGCGTGAGATGGCGTCGTCCGATTCGGAGAAGAGCACGAGTTCCGTGTCCACGAGCGGCTGGCCGGTGTTCGCGTCTAGTAGTCGGCCCGACACGGTCGCATCGCCGAGCGTCTTGATCCGATCCATCAGGTCGTCGAACAAGTCGTGAACGCTTGCCGTTTCCCACCCAAGCTCAGCCAGAACACCGCCGTGCAGTGAGACGTCGGCCCACTGGTAGTTCGCATCGATCGCCCGACTCGCATGCAGAATGTGAATGCCGCTCAAGTCACCAAAACTGTGCTGCCGAAAAGTGAGGCCGGGCCAGCTTCCCCGCTGTGGGGCCGTCGCATCGCCGTCGTTGTTCGAGTCTCCTGCAAACGTGTCGTCGGCAACCGAGGTCATGACAACCGGATGCTCGGCCGTGCCATTGACGATAAGAGAGCCGTCGATATCGATCAGCGTGGCGACCAACTCGTACGGCGCACTGGAGCCGACACTTTTGGAAAACGCCTTCACATAATAGTCGTTCCCCACGCCAAGCGACGGAACCTCCAGCATCGCCTCCAACTGGTGACGGGTATCGCCGTAATCGTAGTCATACGAAGCATGGTAAGTGTACTGCGGGATGGCGTCGGCCGACACGATCAAGTCCATGTCCGTCTGGCCGTCGCCGGGCAGCTGATTGCCATTGCCGTCCATCGGCGTTCCACCGGCGTCCTCGATCGCTGGGCCGATGCGTACGGCATAATCGCCGTGCAAATCGGGGGCTCCCGTTTGCTGGGCGAACGTGACGCCGTAGACGGTCGGCGTCTTTCGCTCGATACCGAGCACGGCAACGCTTTGGCCGTTGGGATCCGTGATCGTGATGTCGTCGCCCGAGAAAGTGCCAAGGCGCAGCGGCTTGTTGAAGGTCACGTCGATTCGGTCGATGGTTCCACCAACCGGCACAGAGGGCGTGATGCCCGTGACTTCGAGATAGCCCGTCGGCGGTGTACTCAACCACGGTTCGAACACCACAAGGGAACGCCGCGCGTCATCCACCTGATCGTAGATACGGTTTTCGATGGCAGCCCGCTGCTGGTCGAG
>JAZFUB010000175.1:0-3494 GCA_036447015.1 Thermoguttaceae bacterium
GGTCTCACCCGTGTGAACGTATCGTAGTTACCCACGCCGACCAGATCGATCGCGTCGGCCGGCCAGGTCCGCACGACCGGCTCCTTGCCGTCCATGCCGACGCGGCGGTCGACGATCGCCAAGGCTCCCCAGGGACGATCGTGGCAGGACGAGAAATTGCCGATGAACAGCTCGGTGCCGGGGATCTCTCGATTGTCGAGCACACCGCCGGGCGAATTCGTGTTGTTGCCCCAGTAGATCGCATGGTTCGTGCCGTCGGTCCCAGCGACCCAGACGCCCTGGGCATCGCCGAAATTGCGATCGACGTATTCCCAGCGGTCGTAGATCACCCGCCCATCGGCCAACAGCGAGGGGTGGGCTTCGTGTAGCGTGCTATGGCCGATCTGTTGGATGTTGGCCCCGTCGCCGTCCATCGTGAACAGGTTGCACATGATGTGGCGGTTGCACATGCAGAACTTCGGCTCGCGACTGGAGCAGAAAAGGATCTGGCCGTTGGGCAGATAGATCGGGTCGATGTCGGTGATGCCCGAGCCGACGGTCAGTTGCGTCAGGCTCGTGCCGTCGGAATTCATTTCATAGACGTGGTAGTCGTCGGCCTGATTGTGTCGCAAGCCGAACAGCAGCTTGTTGCCGTCGAAGTCGACCTCCAAATCCCGGGCAACCCCCTCGGGCACTTCCAGCAGCGTTTTGACTTCGCCGCCGCGGGCCAGATCGACCGTCTTGATCCAGCTCGGGCCGTGGAATTTGCCCACGTTGATCTCGCCCGTCTGAAACATCGTGGCCGTGTTGTGGTGATCGCCCGGGTATTGCTGGCGAACAATGTAGACGATCGGCTGGCCGCTGACCAACGGGTTGGCGATCAGTGCCTCGCGGGTGAGCGATTCGAGTTCTTGCTGCAAGGCTTCGACCTGCGGGCCGGTGGCCTTCTGGATCTGCTGCTGGATGCGATCGAGTCGGGCCAAGTACTGTTTTGCGTTGGTGTACTGCTTAGGAAAGGTCGCCGCGAGGTCTTCGATCGCCCGGCGCAAGGCGTCTTCGGCCTTTTCGGATGCCTCGACCAGTTGTTGCTGCTTTCGTTGCTCTCGCAATTGATCGAGTGAAGCGAAACGTTTCTCGGTGGCATCGAGGTCGATTTGACCCTCGGCGCGGAAATCGTCGAGCAACACGTGTCCCCAGCCCTTTTCGTGCTGGTCGACGATTCGCAGGAAGACTTGCTTGCCGATGTAGGGCGTCACGTCCCACTGGGCCAGCTGGAAGACCTCGTCGTTGACACCATGGGCTTTGAGGACCTCTTTGCCGTCGAGCGTACAGAGCGCGACATACGTTTCCTTATGCTTGCCGCCGCCGATTTGGAAAGTGGCGCCCGGGCCGGTGAGCAGGAAGACGGGCGACTCGACGATGCCCGTCTGACGGTCTTCACCCGACTCGACCGTGTCGAGGAAGAACTTGCCCTGCTTGTTGAATTTCTCGCCGCTGCGATTGCGAAACATTTCGCGATCGTTCAGCAGTTTGGCGAACCGGCCCTCGACCACGCGCCAACCTTGCAGATCGCCGGTCTCGAAATCGAAGACCACCTGACAGGCATCCTCCGCCCGGGCGGCGGCCGCCAGGGCGATTGTCAGAGAGCAGATTGTGAGTGTTAACGTCCGACCGAGCAGTAGACGATCCATGTTCATGACTCCATTTCGAAGTTTTCCAAGCGGGTTTCGTACGACGAGAGACCCGTTAGCCGGCGGACTTGCCCGCCGTTGATTTCGGATTGGCCAAAACCCTGTTTAGCTGCCGCCGGCACGGCGGCTTGACGCTTGAACACACTTTCGGCCAAGTCGCCGTGCCGGCGACAGCTAAACGGGGATGTCGAAACGGCAACGACGGGCAAGACCGCCGGCTAACTGACTGACGGTAGACCCTCATTATAGCAGATTATAGCAGATATCGCCCGGTGCGATCAATCGTGGCCGATCGAGCCGGGAAAGCACGGTTTTACGCCGATGGTGCCGAATGCAGCACCAGGTGGGCCATTTCCGGTGGACAATTCAGCCGTATCGGCAGTTCGCCGGAGATGCCGCGGGTGACGTGCATGACGGTCGGTGGGGCGTGAAAGACACCCGAGGCATATTTGACACCCTCGCGGCTGGGCGAGAGAATCGGACCGATCAGGGGCAATCGAATCTGCCCGCCGTGCGTGTGGCCGGCCAACAGTAGATCGACGTCGTACGCCTGGGCCCAGGAGAGTTGGTCCGGGCTGTGCGAGAGGACGATCCGCAACGGCCCGCCATCGGCGTCGCGGGGGGGGCATCGGTCCATATCGGCTGCCGGCGAAAGCCACGGGAGTTCGTTGCCCGCGAGGATGATCGGTTCGCCGCGGATCTCGATCCGTGTCCACCGTCCGCCCAGATCGACGAGTCCGCTGTCGACGAGCGTGCGTCGAAGCCGCTTGACGTCGACGCGTGTGTCGTGATTCCCCAGCACGAAATAGACGCCATGCCGGGCGCGCAGGCGGCCCAGGGTGTCGGGAATCCAATCGATATAGGCGTCAAAGTCGACCAGGTCGCCGGTCACCGCCATCAGATCGGGGTCCGTTTCGTTGGCATGGCGGATGACTTCCTGAAAATAGGCCTTGGGCACACGGCCGGTGAAGTGGAAGTCGGAAAGGTGAACGATCGACAGCCCGTCTAAAGGTGCACGCAGCCGCGGAATCTCGATCGCCCGTTCGCTCATATCCAGTTGCAGGATTTCATTGAGTGGCAGGTGGACCAGGAAATGATGGGCCAGTTGGTTGTATCGGGTTGCCGCCGCATCGGCCATCTCGACCGATCGCGTTCGATGGCGGCGCGACACGGCAGGAGGCCGATGCAACACATGCCGCCGCAACCACCAGCCGAGGGTCAACAGCGCGGAGGTCCAACAAATACACAGATACAGCACCGTGCTCTTCGGAAGCAGTTGCCAGTGGAACTGGCTGAAGCTGGCCACTTCCGCCTGCAGGGCCCACCAGGCGAACGCTACGGGCGGAACGACCATCAGCACCCCGGCCAATGCGGTGAACAGCCAGATGGCCCAGCGTGGCATGGCCGCGGCATGAGCCCGGTTGACCATGGCGATCCATAGGAATGCGTGTCCCAACAAGGCCGCCGAGAGCAGAAGCAAGTGCATGGCTATGCCTGTCGCACGGCACCGGGAGCTCCGATGATTTGCCCAACCGTGCTGACCAACTGGTCCAAGCGGAACGGTTTGTACAGCACCGCCTTGAGACCGGCCTGACGGGCCTTGACGATCGAGTGGCCCGGATCGTAGCCGAAGCCGGTCATCAGCACCAACGGCACCGGGTCGAGGATCTCTTGGAGCTTGATCATGAACTCATAGCCGGTCATGTCGGGCAGCCGGATGTCGGCGATGATCACGTCGTAGCCGCCGTCGGTCAGGCCGCGAACCATGTAGATGGCTTCGGACCCGTCGTGGGCCGTTTCGATCACGCATCCGTAGCGTTCCAA
>JAZFUB010000176.1:0-3887 GCA_036447015.1 Thermoguttaceae bacterium
AGATCTGGATCACCGAAGAAAAGATGCACTCGTATTCGGATTTCAGCAGGGACGGAGTCTTACGCTGTTTCGAGGGCAGCCTCCAGCGGCTCGGCATCGACGGGGTGGACATCCTCTTCATCCACGACCCGGACGTGCAGGATCGCTATCAACAGGTGATGGATGAGGGATTTCCGACGCTGGCCCGGTTGCGCGATCAAGGCGTGGTCGGCGCGATCGGCGTGGGCATGAATTCGGTCGACATGATGATCCAATTCGCCAACAACGCCGATTTTGATTGCTTTCTGGTCGCCGGACGCTACACGCTGCTGGATCAAGCGGCGCTTGGGCAGTTGCTGCCGATTTGCGAAAGCAAGCAGATCGGCGTGATCATCGGGGGCGCCTACAACAGCGGTATTCTGGCCACGGGCGCTAAGGAGGGGGCGCTTTACGATTACGCTGCGGCCAGGCCGCCTATTCTTGAAAAGGTTCGACGGATCGAAGCGGTCTGTGCAGCGCACCAGACGCCGTTGCAGGCTGCGGCGCTGCAGTTTCCCTTCGGACATCCGACCGTGGCCAGCAACATACCGGGCACTCGCTGCAAAGCGAGGTTCGATCAGAACTTCGATATGATGAGCTTTCCCATCCCAGCCGATTTCTGGGCGGAACTGAAGCACGAGGGACTGCTGGGCGAGGGCGTGCCCACGCCGGCACCGCTTTAGAACTCGTACGTAAATTACTTCCCGATTCAGCCATGAGCTTTGAGCTATGAGCAGTTGGTAATGAACCGTGAGGATAAAGCTCATAGCTCACTGCTCATGGCTCAAAGCCAACGGCACAGAGTCGTATCGGTAAGTAATTCCTGTACGAGTTCTTAGCGGCCGGGCTTGCCCGGCGTGTTGTTGCCGACCAGAGCAGTTCGAAACGCGCCGGGCAAGCCCGGCCGCTAAACGACGATGGCGCAGGTGGCCAACCTAGCAGTGTAGTGCCAAACGCCGCGCTATCTACTCCGCCGGTCCGATCTCGCCCGGTCCGGTGCCGTCGGGCGATCGGTAGGGTATCTTCGCACACCGGGCAATGTGGGCATCGAGCGCCCTTTTCAGATCGGCGAAAATCTCCGGACGTTTTTCCGATAGATCGGTCGTTTCCCTTGGGTCGGATTCGATGTCGTAGAGCCGCAGCGCTTCGTCGGGCGTGTTCTGCATCAGTTTCCATTGGCCCCGGCGAGCGGCGTAGTAAGGCGTGCCGTGATACTTGCGGTTCCCTTCGAGTCGGACCCAGAACAGGTAGCGATCCTCCGGTGGCTGCGATTTCCCCAACAGGGTCGGCAGAATGCTCCGCCCTTCGAGACGCTCGTCGCAGTCGATGCCGGCCGCTTCGCAGATCGTGGGAAACAGATCCATGGTCATCGCCACGCGGTTGCTCGTTCCGCCCGGCTCGATCCGTCCCGGCCAGGCGGCGCACATCGGCACTCGGATGCCACCTTCGAGCATGTCTTGCTTTGCACCGCTGAAGGGTCCGTTGTCGGCCCCCTGCCAGGTCGCGCCACCGTTGTCGCTGGTGAAGATGACCAACGTATCGTCGGCATGGCCCGTCTGTCGCAACGTGGAGAGCACCCGCCCGATACCGTCGTCGAGATGCTCGATGAAAGCCGCGATGTTGGCCCGCCGCTTGGTCGCGTCGGTATGCTTCGCCTCGTAGCGAGCCAGCCAGTCGGGCGGCGGCTGGATCGGATCGTGCGGGGCGTTGTAGGCGAGATAGATGAAGAACGGCTCTTTCTGCTCGTACTGCCGAAGCCACTCGCAAGTCCACTCGGTAAACAGGTCGGTGGCGTGACCTGTCGGGTCGATGACCTGCCGGTTCAGCCGCATGTAGTTCACGCCGTGGCGGCGATGGTGCCAGTAGTCGTCCATCATGTCGCCGAGGAACCCATGGAAGAAATCGAACCCACGCGCGTTCGGCAGATTCGGTTCGCCGAGGCCGAGATGCCACTTGCCGATCATCGCCGTTCGGTAGCCGGCCTTTTTCAGCACGGCCGGCAGCAGCGTGGCATCTCGGCTGAGCAGTCCCCAGGAGTTCTTCGAGTGGGTGCGGATCACGCCGGGCACACCGACCAGATCCTGGAACCGACCGGTCAGCAGCGCCGCCCGGGTGGGCGAGCAGACCGGACAGTTGGCATAGAAATCGGTCATCCGCAGGCCGCGCTGGGCGAGACGGTCGACGTGCGGCGTGTCTAGATCGGTCGATCCTTGGCAGCCCAGGTCGCCATAGCCGAGATCGTCGACAAGGATCAAGACGATGTTCGGCCTGTTTGCCGAATCACTGCCCAGGGCTCGATGGGTGAGATATGGTGATAGCGATACAGCAAACACGGCAAGAACGAGTGCCGTGATTCCATATGGCAAGGGACATCGTGCATTGGCGGGGCGATTCATCTTAGTTTCTCCATCAGATTCGTTATGTGGCAGACATGCATAGTATCGGTGATGGGGAGCCGCGGGTCAACTTCCGGGGAAAACTCCTTGTGGCGAATCGATTGTCATTATGGTAGAATCGCGGCCGATTCGAGTGAGGGGTGGCCGAACAATAACTCCCCCGTTTAGCTGTCGCCGGCACGGCGACTTGACGCTGGAACACACTTTCGGCCAAGTCGCCGTGCCGGCGACAGCTAAACGGGGGCGCACATTCACCACGCAGACACGAATAACCATGGGCGAACCGACTCCTCACTCCTCTGCTCTGCTGTTGATGGCCGCCTTCAGTCGCCACGACGCGGCGTTGGATTGGGCCCGAGACCGGGCGGTCGAGACGTTCGGGCCGATCGGCCTGGAGAGTGTGGTCTTCGAGTTCAGCCAGACCGACTATTACGAGCCGACGATGGGCCCCGGGCTGCGGAAGGTCTTCTTCACCTTCGCCCGGCCGTTCGACCCGGCCGACATGGTCGACGTCAAGCTGCAGACGAACGCCTGGGAGCAAGAATACGCCGAGAAGGCCGGCCATGGCGAGCCGCGACCGCTGAACCTCGACCCGGGCTACCTGACGTTGGCGAAATTGGTGCTGGCCTCGACCAAGGACCACGCCCATCGCATCTACCTGCAACGCGGCATCTACGCCGAGGTGACGCTCTACTACCGCGATCGTCGATGGCAGGCACGCGAGTGGACGTTCGCCGACTACCGCCGGGAAGACTACCAGCAGTTCTTCTCGCAGTGCCGTCAGCGGCTTCGCAATTTTCCTCGGTAGGACAGCTCGCCGTCGGATGGTGAAGAAACACCACATGTTACAGGCATCGGTGACGCATTCGAGGAACATTGTTTCAATCGGTCGCCCAACGTTCGGACCGCCGCTGCTGAAAACTTGCGACCTTGGATCACGTGACGTAGCCTTGAGTGGTCCAGCAGTCAACGTCGATTTCGGCGATCGCCGGTTCATCGGATGCTCGCGAAACTGACGACTGCCGGGCACCCGAGCGTTCGAGCAACCCTCCCATTTTCCAGTGCACAAACGTCGGATGCCGTTGCCAAAGTCGAGGCAAGTGGACCGACCGGTTGCAGGATGCCCGCTGAAGAATCCGACGTTGGAAAACTCCTGCTCTCTTGCGTGCATTTTGAAGGCACGCTTTTGGCCGGGATGGTAGAACGCACGGAGGAAGACTTGCGAAGTTCGACATCCACTGAAAGATCATAATGATAGATAATCGTCTGCGAATTCTGCTCGTTGAAGACGACCCGGGCGACGTCCGGCTGGTTCAAATCGCTCTGCAGAAGACCCGACCGACGAGTTTTCACTTGCAGACGACCCGGTCCTTGGAGACCGCCGAACAACTGTTGGTCGACAACGAATTCGATGTTGTGCTGCTCGATCTGGGGCTTCCCGGTTGCGGCGGCCTCGACGCACTTCGTGCCATC
>JAZFUB010000177.1:0-9882 GCA_036447015.1 Thermoguttaceae bacterium
ACTTCACCGGCACCTCGATCCGCGGCAACAGCAACTACACGAACCGCTGGATCCTGGTGACGCTCTCGGGTGCCGAGTCGTCGATCCCGAACTACAGCGCGGGCGACGGCGTGTGGGTGATCAGTCCCACGGAAGTGGCGATCATGGCCGGCCACAACAGCGCGCTGGACCAGGGCTACGTGGCGGCGTGGACCGACATCGACCCGGGGACCGACGGCGAATTCTCGGTGATTTCCACCCATTACACGGGCGAGATCGTAGGCGGCATGGCCAACGGGAACAAGAGCTACGCACTGACGGCCGTGCGGCTCGAAGCGGTCGCCCCGCAGGGTCCGCTGTCGTGGCTGAAGCGGACCGGCGACTCCGACGCCAACTCGGCAGCCGACTTCACCCGCACGGCGGTTGGCACGAAAGGGGCCGAAAACAACGGCCTGGCCGTGCCCTTCGGCGAAATCTTCGAGACGACGACCGGCCTGGGCTTCAGCGACGACCAGCCGGCGCTTCAGGCCGAGATCCAAACCGACGTGGGCCAGGCGATGCAAGGCGCCAACGCCTCGCTGTTTGCCCGGATCGAGTTCGAGGCGGGCGACATGTCGCCGTTCGAAGTGCTCACCTTGCGGATAAAATACGACGACGGATTCATCGCCTATCTCAACGGTGCGGAGATTGCCCGGCGCGGCGCCCCCGATCCGCTCGACCCGTTGCTGTTCGATTCGACGGCCACCACGGCCCGAACCGATGCCCAGGCCGTGGTGTTCGAGAGCATCGACGTCAGCGACGCGCTGACCTCGTTGCAGCAGGGCACTAATGTATTGGCGATTCACGGCCTGAACTTTTTGGCCGGCGACGGCGATTTCCTCATCCTCCCGGAACTGATCGCCACGAGCGACCTGGGCGAAATCCACTACATGGTCGATCCGACGCCGGGGGCGCCGAACACGGGCGGAGCCATCGGGTTCGTCGGCGATACCCGATTCAGTATCGACCGCGGATTCTACGATACCCCGTTCGACGTGGCCATCACCACCGACACGCTGGGCGCCACAATCCGCTACACCCTCGACGGCACCGCGCCGAGTGGAACCTACGGCATGGAGTACAACCCCTCCGAGCCGATCCACATCACCACGACGACCACCTTGCGGGCAATCGCGCTGCGGCCGGGCTACGAGCCGAGCAACGTCGACACGCAAACCTATATCTTCCTCGAAGACGTGATCCACCAGCCGGCCAATCCGCCTGGATTCCCGACCGGTTGGGGACCGGCACCGAACACCAACTACGAGATGGACCCCGACGTGGTCAACGATCCCCGCTACGCCGACACGATCAAGGACGATCTGCGGTCGATCCCCACGATCTCGCTCGTGCTGGATCTGGGCGATCTCTTCGATCCCGACTACGGCATCTACTCGAACACCGGCAAGAGAGGCATCGCCTGGGAGCGGGCGGCTTCGGTCGAAATGATCAACGGCGACGGGACGAGCCAGTTCCAGCAGAACGTCGGCGTGCGGATGCAGGGCGGTGCCAGCCGCGGTTCCGGCAACCTGAAGCACTCCTTCCGCCTGTTGTTCAAGGGGATGTACGGGCCCACCAAGCTGCGCTATCCGATGTTCGGCGGTGAAGCGACCGATCGGTTCGATACGATCACCTTGCGGGCCGGTTTCAACGACCGCTGGTCCAACGGCAACGCGACCTATCTGCAGGACCGCTGGACCGCCCAAACGCAAAACGACATGGGCGGCTACGGCCCGCACGGCACGTTCGTGCATCTTTATGTCAACGGACTGTACTGGGGACTCTACAACCCGGTCGAGCGACCCGCCGCGCCGTTCGGGGCCGCCTATCTCGGTGGCGACAAAGACGACTACGATGCGTACGTCACCAGAAGCATGACCGACGGCAACGCCGATTCGTGGAACCAGTTGCGCGGGCTCAGCAACGATCCGAACACGACCTATGCCGACTACGAAGCGATGATGGACATCCCCAACTTCATCGACTACATGATGATCAACCAGTACGGCGGCAACTGGGATTGGCCGCACAACAACTGGTATGCCACCCGCAGTCGCGAGCCGGGCGGGAAGTGGCGGTTCCATAGCTGGGACGCCGAAGGATGCCTGCGCGACGTGAACCGCGACAAGGTCGAGCCCGACCGCAATTGGAACAACGGACCGGGCGAGTTCTATCTCGAGCTGCGCGAGTTCGAGGAGTTTCGCGAACTGTTCGCCCAGCACATCCACGACTACTACTTCAACGGTGGACTGCTTACGCCCGAGGCCAACATTGCCCGGCTCGACCGGCTGGCAATCACGATCGATCGGGCTATCGTCGGCGAGTCGGCCCGATGGGGCGACGGATACCAGGACTCGGGCACGGCGCGCACTCGCGACGACAACTGGATTCCGCGGCTCAACTGGCTGCGTAACTCGTTCTTCCAGCAGCGAGGCGCGATCGTCCTTGCGCAATACAAAGAGGCCGGGCTCTATCCCGACGTCGTGGCGCCCGTCTTCGAAGTCAACGGCACCTACCAGCACGGCGGCCTGATCGATCCGAATGACGACCTGTCGATGACGGCCGATTCCAGCCAGGTTTTCGTCGATACGCTGTTGGTCGACGACACCACGCCGCTGACCGCGCTGGTGCCCACCGACGACGCTCTGGCGGATACCTGGCAGAACGTCGTGTTCGACGACTCCCAGTGGCTCAGCGGCACCGCCGGTGTGGGCTACGAGCGCAACTCGGGCTTCGAAAATATGCTCGGCCTGGACCTGCTCTCAACCGGCGGCGACCCGACCAAGTGGATCGACACCGACGGCGACGGCATCAACGAGAACAACACCGTCTACATCCGCGTACCATTCACGCTCGATGCGGGCTTCCAATGGCAAGACTACGACCGGTTCATGCTGCGGATGAAATACGACGACGGGTTCGAAGTCTACATCAACGGCCAAGCGACGATCCGCGGCGGCCAGGTTCCCGCCGGCCAGCTCAGTTGGAATTCCAGTGCGCTGGCCAGCGACGAGGTGACCGCGTGGCGAAGTTACGACCTGACCGGTTATCGCAACCTTCTGCAGCCGGGCGACAACGTGCTGGCGTTTCATGCCGTCAACCGCGATTTTGACAGCTCCGACATGCTGATTTTCCCGGAGCTGACCCTCGGCCGGGAACTCCTTCCCGACCAGGACCAACTCTTCTACACGACCGACGGCACCGACCCCCGGGCGGCCGACGGCTCCGTGTCGCCCACGGCCGTGCTCTACAACGGCACGTTCCAACTGGCGAGCACCACCGCCTTGAAGGCGAGGCATCTGATCAACGGGACGGTCTGGTCGGTGTTGAACGAGGCCACGTACTTCCTGAACCAGCCGGCGGCGGCCGGAAATCTGACCATTACGGAGATCAACTACAATCCGTATGCCCCGACCGCCGACGAACTGCTGGTCGACGATATGCTGAACAACGATGACTTCGAGTTCATCGAGTTGCAGAACATCGGCGCCGATGTGATCGACCTGACCGACGTGCGGTTCACCGACGGAATCACCTTCACGTTCACCGGCTCCACGCCCGGCACGTTGGCACCGGGCCAGCGCGTGGTCGTGGCGAAGGACCCCGCGGCATTCGCGTTGCGTTACCCGGGCGTGACGGGAGTGATCGGCGGCTACTCCGGAAGCTTGGATAACAGTGGAGAACAGTTGGTTCTAACCGATCACGCCGGCGATCCGATCCTCGATTTCAGCTACAACGACTCGAGCTCATGGCCCGGCCGGGCCGACGGCGGCGGTGCTACGCTGGAAGTGCTCAACACGGGCCGCGACTACGATGACGGCAAGAACTGGCGAAGCAGTACCGAGTATGGCGGTTCGCCCGGATTCCAGGGCATAGGGCCGGTCACCGATATCGTCGTCAACGAAGTGCTCACGCATACGGACCTGCCCGAGAAAGACGCGATCGAACTGCACAACACGACCACTGCCGAGATCGACGTCAGCGGTTGGTACCTCAGCGATACGAACGACAACTACCGGAAGTTCCGGATTCCCGAAGACACACTCATCCCGGGCGGCGGTTACGTCTTCTTCGACGAAGACGATTTCAATCCGTCCGGCGGAGTCGATCCCGGCGACTTCGCTCTGAGCGGCGCACATGGCGACGATGTCTGGCTGATGAAGACCGATCTGAGCGGCCGGTTGACCTACTTTGCGGACCACGTCGAATTCCCTGCCGCCGCCAACGGCGAACCGTTCGGACTCTGGCCGGACCATACCGGCGAACTGGTGCCGCTGATCGATACGACATTGGGTCACAGCAATGCCGACAGCAGCCCGCGCGTCGGACCGGTAATCATCAGCGAACTGCACTATAACCCTTACGTCGTAGGGGTCGATCATCCCTCGGACTTCGAGTTCCTCGAAATCTACAATCCGACCGCCCAGACGATTGACCTGACCGATTGGCGGATCCGCGGGGGAAACGATTTCTACTTCGCCGACGGAACCGAACTGGCGGCCCGATCGACGTTGCTGATCCTCAAGTTCGATCCAGGGGACGCGGCTAACGCCGTTATGTTGAACGACTTTTTGACGTTCTATACGATCGATCCGTCGGTGCCGATTGTCGGCGGCTACGGCTACAATCTCGACAACGGCGGCGGACGAATCCAGCTTCAGCGGCCCGACGAATCCCCGGCCGACGAGCCGAATTACATTCCCCATCTGATCGAAGACGAAGTGATCTACGACGACGCGGATCCCTGGCCCACGTCGCCCGACGGTTGGGGCGATTCGCTGCACCGCCTGGGAATTCATCTCTGGGGTAACGACCCGGAGAGTTGGACCGCCGGAGTGCCGACACCCGGCTCGGTCGACCTGGCACTAGCCGAAGTGGCCGGTCGCTACGTCTTCTACAACGACTCGAAATTCGACGGCAACGACTCGGCGGCCGACCCGCGCGACGACGCCGCGATCGCCCCGGACAAGGTCGCGCTGTTGCCTGGCCAGACGGCCACCTCCGACAACTACACCAACTACGACAAAGGCATCAACGGCATCATGATCGACATCGCCGGCCTGACCGACGCCGGCGCACTGAATCTGAGCGACTTCCAGTTCCGTGTCGGCAACAGCTCGGATCCCGACACCTGGGCAGTGGCTCCCGATCCGTTGCCCATCTCGGTGCGGCCCGGCGCCGGCAATGGCGGGTCCGACCGTATCGTGATCCGTTGGGCCGACAACGCTATAGAGAAACAATGGCTGCAAGTCACGGTCAAGGCGACCGCCGCCACGGGGCTGGCCCTGCCGGACGTCTTCTACTTCGGCAACGCGATCGCCGACGCCGGCGACCAAACCGTCAACACGATTGTCAACGCAACCGACGAAATCGTCGCCCGAAACTTCCAGCACAGCGCGCTCGATCCGGCCATGATCGACGATCCCTACGACTACAATCGCGACGGCCTGGTCGACGGCACCGATCAGATCATAGCACGGAACAACCAGACCAACCCGCTAACGATGCTACGGCTGATCGCACCCGTCGCATCGAAGTCCATCGCGGCGGGCAAGGCAGCCGAGGCCGCAACCGCCCTGGGCGATCTCTACGAGTTCGACCTACAGCGACAGGCCTCCGAAGAGCGAACAAAAGCCCGGCGCACCGACAAAATGGGGCTTGTCAAATTGCTTGATCTGGCGTACGCTTCGTGGGAGAGTTAGACGCCCAACTACTATCCGCGAACACCCACTTTCAGGTTCATCCGGAACTTGCGTGTGTTAGGCCGCCACAAAAAAGTACGGGTTCCTCTTCTCTGTTCAAACGAGTGCATGAATGCCGATATTCTCCGGCAATTCGCATGGCCGGCAACAGAGAAAAAAAACCCGTACTTCCTGAAACCACCGGCCACCTACGCTTTAGTCGGATGAACCCAGTTTCATTCCAACACCCTTCCACGGAGAGCACGTCATGCACAACAAAACGTCACAACCGATCGTCGCCCTCATTTGTCTGACCGCAGCGTGTCTCTCTATCGCTCTGCCAGGCCGGCCAACCGCTCGTGCCGACGAATACCGTCGGCTGTCGGTCGAGGAATATCGCAACAAGATGAAGGCCGGCTGGGTCGGCCAGATGGCCGGCGTCGGTTGGGGTGGACCGACCGAGTTTCGTTTCAAGGGCGAAATCATACCGGCCGAAAACATGCCGGCCTGGAAGCCCGAGATGATCAACCAGTTCAACCAGGACGACATCTACGTCGAGATGACGTTCCTCAGGACACTCGAACAATACGGCCTCGACGTGTCGATTCGTCAGGCGGGTATCGACTTCGCCACGAGCGGCTACCGGCTCTGGCACGCCAACGCCGCCGGCCGCGACAACCTCCGAGGAGGCATCGCGCCGCCCGACTCGGGCCATCCGCAATTCAACGGCCATGCCGACGATATCGATTACCAAATCGAGGCCGACTACGCGGGCCTGATCGCTCCGGGGTTGCCGGGCGTGGTCATCGAACTGGGCGAGAAGTTCGGCCGGCTGATGAACTACGGCGACGGGCTCTATGGCGGGCAGTTCGTCGGCGGTATGTATGCCGAGGCGTTCTTCGAGTCCGACGTCGTCAAAATCATCGAGGCCGGGCTGAAGTGCATTCCCGCCGAAAGCCACTATGCCGAAACAATTCGCGATATGCTCCGCTGGTACGAGGAGAATCCCGACGACTGGCAGAAGACCTGGCAGTTGGTCGAAACGAAGTATCACGAAAACGCCGACTATGCGCACCAGTTGTGCAGCGGCCCCGGCGGCAAGGGAGATTTCAGCATCGACGCGAAGCTCAACGGGGCCTACATCGTGATGGGCCTGTTGTACGGCAAGGGGGATCTCGATCAGACGATCCTCATCTCGACCCGTTGCGGCCAGGACTCCGACTGCAACCCGGCGAACTCGGGCGGCGTGTTGTTTACGACCGTCGGCTTTAGCGACCTGCCCGAGAGGTTCACCTCGGCCATCGACCCGGGCGGCAAGTTCAGCCACACGCCCTACACGTTTCCGAAGTTGATCGAGGTTTCCGAGAAGTTGGTCCGCCAGGCGGTGGTTCGGGCCGGAGGGCGGATCGAGAAGGACGACGACGGCGAGGAAGTGTTTGTCATTCCCGTGGTCGAACCGAAGCCGAGCAAGCTCGAAAACGTCTGGGAGCCCGGCCCGATCGCCGAGAGCCGCTTCACCGAAGAGGAGGTGGCCCGAATCAACGCCGTGCGAGCCGACGCGATCAAGGCCCGGGCCGACGCAGATCGCGCCGGGCGCATGGCACCGGCGGCCGTCTTCAAGGCCTTCGAGGAATTTGCCCCGGGCTGGTCGATGCGAGACTGCGGCCGAGAAATGGAGCCGGGGCTGCTGGCCCGGTTCGGCGGCAAGCAGGACGTTTTCGAGACGCATCCGCTGAACCGCGACACCGGCTGCGTGCTCAGTAAGAAGGTCGAAATCCCGGCCGGCAAGAAGACCGTCTTGCGGCTTCTCGTCGGTCACCATCCCACCGGCGATTGGACGCTGATCGTCCGGGCCGACGGGAAGCAGTTACTCAGCAAGCCGATCGGCGCCGACACCGCCGAGAACGGCTGGGCCGAAGTGACGGTCGATCTGACCGAGTCGGCCGGCAAGTCGGTCGACTTGGAGTTGGTCAACCAACCGAGCGACTGGCGCTGGGAGGCCGCCTATTGGGCCCGGATTGCGGTAGAGTGAAGATGGAGTAGAGATGGTGTAGAGATCCTGCTCCACCATGGCCCAACGTATCGGGTTGCACCGGAACGCTACGGCTCGCGGCTGATTGTGTGGCGTCCCGGCCCGCCGGAGACCTTGTAGACTCGCTCGACGGTGCGTTTGCCGTCCTCGGCCGACTCGTCTTCGAAGGTCATCACCACCGGCACGTCGTCGCCGGTCGGCGCGCCGTTGAATTCCCAGCTTCTGAGACTGAGCGTGCCTTCTAAGAATTGGTCTTCCGTCTCGACGAACTCGATACCCACCGTGAGATTGGAAACGTCCTCGACCTCGATGAACTCGTGTTGAATGAGCCCGAAGACTTCCTTCAGTGCCGTCTGCTTCGCCTGTGCGCCGGGTGGCAGGTTCGTATCGACGGTTCCCTCGTAGTTTGCCGGATCGTAGACCTCCTCCGGCGGAACCTCGGACTCACCGCACCCGAGCGTAGCGAGCACCAGCAGCAGGGCAATCGACGATACGTAGAAGGATTTCGACATGTGGTGGGCGCCTTTCGAACAATGTGGGCGGCTCTTGGACGTCGGGTCGAAGTCTTGCGGCCGCAGTGATACTTGGCCCTGAAGAACCGGGCTCCCGTTGATCGCCCAGGGAAACGATCGACTCGGGAAACGATCGACCCTGCACTCAATAATCGTCGGGAACAAGCTCCCGCTGGGAGATACTTCCCATGGCCCACCAGACTTCGATCACGATCTCGTCGTCGATGAATCTGCAGGACCCGTCGGCCAAGGCCACGTTGACGCCGCCCCCGTGGTCGCTCGATGCCGTGGTCGCCCCGCCTTGATTGTTGACCTTGGCGTCCAGGTCGGCGCTGGCCGACTTGGCCGGCCGCGCACAACTCTCAGCGTTCGGCCGCATGATGTGGTTGTAGCGAGTCGGGATGTAATTGCCATAGACCCAGTTGCGCCCCGATCGGGAGATCTGATTCGTGCTTCCCGTCAGGGGCGTGACATTTAGGCAGGCGTTGTAGACCTGGTCCCGGGTCGTGTTGCTGTTGCCGCCGCTGATGCGGAACCAGTCGCCGGGGGTCGTAATCAGATCGTTTTCGCCGTCGCCGAGCACGGCCTCTGCAAACAGCACCGTTCGCGAGGTGCCGTCGATGATCTTGGCAATCGACGTAGGCCTGTTCGTAACAAAGATGCCGTTGTTCTGTTCGACGCGGGTTTTGGTATCGAATTGGCCCGTGTCATTGCCCGCGTTGCCTTTGTAGTTGTTCTTACCCCAACCGGCGTGATTCTTTGTTGGAATGAGGGCTGTCATGTGGTCTTCATTCGAGGGACAACGAAACGTGGCGCTACTGGTCTCGCGAATGATTTTGGCGTTCACTGCCGCTGCCGAGCCGTCACTCAAGCCAGGTGATACCTCGAAGTCGATCCTCCGATGCAACCCCCCCTGCTCGATGTGCGGCAGCAGCCGGGCATGCGCGCTCCAACGGTGCAGGCGGCCGTCTTTGTGGGTCTTAGGCCAATAGTAACGGCCCACCGGGAACGAGAGGTGCATCTCGTGGTAGTTATGCGCAGCCAAGGCCAAATTGTGGAGGTTGTTCAGACAATGGGCCTTTCGGGCGGCCTCGCGGGCGGCCTGCACGGCCGGCAGAAGCATAGCGATGAGCACTCCGATGATCGCAATGACCACCAGCAACTCCACTAACGTGAATCCGAAACGATGGTCCTTGCGCATAGCATCTCTCCCCACAGGAACAAACCCAAACACTAGTACTGAGAAAAGTGGGATCGAATCCCCGATGCGCCGCTACTCATTCCGACTGCCGTTCAGTATACCCGATTTCTGCCGTCCTCTGCAAGCCGTCCGCTGGGGGGACCGGCATTTTGCCGGTGTTTTGTTGAAACTGGGGGCTTGTATTGAGCAAGATCGATCCACGTTCATGCAAAGCCAGAGCCCGGCGGCTCCTACTGCACGGGGGGTCGGCTCTGCCGTATGGTGGGTGAGCTGCCGGCCCACGAACTCCGGAAGAACCCAACCAAAAAAAGCCCCGGCACCTAAGTGCCGGGGCTTTGGTTGATTTAGCGAAATCTCGCTATTTGACGAACTAGCTGCGGCGACGCCGCCACATCAGTAGGGCTGCCAGGCCGACGCCCAGCAGGACCAGCGTGCTCG
>JAZFUB010000178.1:0-4502 GCA_036447015.1 Thermoguttaceae bacterium
ATTCCAGATCGAGCCGAGACTCTTTGCGAGCCACGACTGCAGCAGCTCGACGCTGTCCGGCTGCCGGCTCGACCATCAGTAATGGAGGAATCTGGGTCATGGTGCCACTGCGTCTCTGAGCGTGAGCGCACAGGAAATCCCTTTGGTAGTTCTGAATTTCATGAAACTACCGGCACCTCATTGTCCACTGCGCCGGTCAGGTTTTCAAGCCCCTTCAACGATCGACGAATATTCCACACGCGGGGGGTGCTGCCGATCGTGCCACACGACAGGCCGAAGGTAAACGTAACTCCCGTACGAGTGCTAAGCCCCGGGCGGCGTGCTGCACACCACGCGGAAGCCCACGTTATGGACCCGTTGCCAGGCCGGGTAGCCCAGCCGGAAGGCACTGCGGCATCGCTCGGGCCGATCGACCCAGGAACCGCCACGAATGACCTTGCGGCCGGCCGTCGATGGTTCGCCCGGACCGTCGTCTTCATCGTAGGGATAGGGGCGATACACGGTTCGCGTCCATTCGGCCACGTTGCCGTGCATGTCGTGAAGTCCCCATGCGTTGGGTCGATAGCTGCCGGTCGTTGCCGTCGCCACCGATCGATCGTCATGACGGACATCGCAGACGATGTTGCCGCCGTAGACGGCCGACAGGAAGATGCCTTTGCCGAAGTGGGCCGTGATGTTCGATTCCAATCCGCCGGTCGTGCCCGGGGGGACGCTCAGCGAGCGGTCGGCCACGTTGGCCCATGCGGAGAAATCCGTCGTAACGTCGCCGTAAGCAAGCGGTGTCGCCGTGCCCGAGCGACAGGCATACTCCCATTGAGCCTCGGTCGGCAGTGTCAGCCGGGCATCGGTCCGATCGGTCAGCCACCGGCAGAAGGCCACGGCCTTTTCCCAGGAGACGCGTACGGCCGGCTGCTGTGCGCCTTCCAACGACAGGCCCGGTCCGTCGGGTCCCTGGAACCGTTTCGTGAAGAGTCCGCTTCGGTGGGTCCGGTCGAAACGTCGAAACTGTTCGTTCGTCACCTCGCAGACGCCCATCCAGAAGGCTCGGTCGATCGAGACTTCGGCCCGAGGACGCTCGTCGGCCTCACCGTCGGTCGAGCCCATGAGGAACCGGCCGGCCGGGATGCGTACGAGTTTCATCGACAGACCTTCGCCCAGATCGATATCTCGTTCAACGCCCAGCCGACCGGTGGCACGTCCCTGAGGTACGAAGGGCGTGGCTTTCGCGGTGTCACCACGCCCTTCGTACCTCAGGGACGTGCCACCCGGCGAGGCAACAACCGGTCGAACGATCGCCTCGGGATCGATTGCCGGCCCGCCGTACAATCGGCTCAGTTCGCGACGCCGTCGGTCGGCTCCCTCGGGGATCGGACAAATGTCGTTCCATGTGCCGTGACATGGGCCGTTCAGGTCGATCCACGTGATCAGTCGGTCGCGGGCCTCGTCGTCGAGTTGCACACGGTAATGGCCTTTGGCGAGCATCTGGATCAATTCGCTCGTATCGGCGTGATACTCACCCGGCACGAGCAGACCCACGTGATCCTCGATGTTGACTCGGCGGACGTAGGGGATCAGGGCTTCGTACGCGGGCGTGTATGGCAGTGAAGTTCCGCCGAGTGCCTCGCGCATGGCCGGGTGCAGGCGGGTGGCTCCCAGCTTCGTTAGCTGGCGTCCCCGATAGTTCTCGAAGTGGTGCTGGGCACGCAGATCGATGGTCGTCCGTCCGTCGTCGAGCGGTTGGTCGTTGTGGCAACCGACACAGTAGCGATCGAGCACCGGTTGAACTTCTCGCTCGAAGTCGAATCCCCTTGCCGGACCGCGCCACGGCTCGATGTCGACCGGCGAACGAGTGGCGGCCTGCTCGCGACGCACCAGCGGTGTGCTGCCGGCCCGTTCGTGGCAGCCGACGCACGAGACCACCTCGCCCGGCATGGCGGTGAACCAGCTTCGCATCAACTGAACCGCCTTGCCCTGGGCGTCGAGCGGTTGCACGCAGATCGGAGTGCCGGCCGGAACGCGAAATGCGGTCGACCCGTCTTTGTCGACCGGCACGGTCCCCAGGATCCGCATCACCTCCCAAGGCCCGCCACAACCGATCTTGTCGGGCCCGGCCATGCCCGGATAGCCGAAATGGTAGGCCACGATCCTCAGCCGCCGGATCGTGCCGCGGGGAACACCGTCGAGGCCCGGGCCGGCGTAAACGTCGTGCAGATAGACGACCGCATCATCCCGCGTGGTGTCGACCCGATCGGGGATCACCGGCGGACGAGGCGTCTTGCGCACTGGAATCGGCTCGAAGAGATCGAACTGCGGCAGCACCTGGATCGGCAATATATTATCGAACACATCGACCAGGTAGATCCCCCAAGGCTTTTTGGGGCCGAGCTGGGCGGCCACCAGAAAATACTTTTCGCTGAGCGGATAAGGGTGCAGAAACTTCGGCCACGAGCGGTCGACCAGATTGTCGCGGATGATCGGATCGATCGGTTTGCCTCGGCCGGGAACCCGTTGCACTACGCCCTCGGCCTCGTGCGTTCCCTTGGTCAGGTCCAGCAGCACCAACTCACCCATGCGCGGCACGCCGTGGTATCCCGACACGACGGCCACCAGTTTGTTCGGCACCCCGGGAATCCCGCGAGGGAAATAGAGGGCGTTGGGCCAATACGAGTTGCTGCCATACGCGGCCCGTTGGCCGCTGCCGTCGGGGTTCATCACCATCAGCGGACGCAAGTAGATGTGCAGCGGGCCCGTATAGTCCCAGCGACTGAAGATCACCTGGCCGCTCGGCAACACGGCCGGGTGCAGGTCGAGATCCTGATCGAAACACAACTGCCGCATGTTGCGCCCGTCGGCATCGATGCGGAAGATGTTGCACGCCCGTTCCTTCCCATGCCAACAGGGAACGGCCGTGTACGAGGCGGTCGAGGCGAACACGATCCGTCCGTCGGGCAGATAGCAACCGTCGAAGTTGTCGACGTCCGAATGCTCGCCGGGCGTGATCTGCCGAAGCCGCCTGCTGTCGAGACGCAACTCGTGCAGTTGCCAGGTCCCTTCCCTCGGCATCGTCAGCAGCAATCGATCGGCATCGAAATGCAGATCGACTTCCCCGACGAACTGGCCCGCATCGGGCCGGAACAGTGTCCGTAGCGTACCGCCGGCACGGACGGGCGAGAGCACGGCGATCTCGTTGTCGTATCCCTTCTGCGGAATGCCGGCGTTGCACTTATGGTTGACCGGCAGGCCGAGTTGGCCTCGTTTGCGTTTCAACAGCAGCAGCCGGTCGAAACTCAGCAGCGGATTGTCGAGCAAGGCCGCTTGCTTCAATCGGCCGAACTCCGCCTCGACGGACAAGTTGCCCGACGGCCGGGCCGTTTCAAGCTTCTGCAGCCGAGCCAGGTAGTCGGCCCCGGCGGGATACCGCGGCCCGAACGTGTCGATCAGATCCTCGATCGCCAGGCGAAGAGCCTCGAAAGCCGCCGCGTCCGGCACGTCCCAATCCGGCTCGGCAGCCTTGCATTCGGCAACGCCTGAAGAGAGGACGGCGAGCGTCAGAAACATAGAGAGCACTCGCCCCGACTTCGACGCAGTTCGTTCGCTTGTCATGGCACGTTTTCCCCTCCATCCCCATGATAGTCGATCCGTGACACTCCGTACAGAGGCCTTTTGTCGAGTTCTCCCAGCGCGGCCAAGCCGCAACCAACGTCTTGCAAGTCAGGGACGCTTTACAGGATACCGGGTCTCGAAGGGAAGAACCACGAAGGACACGAAGGAATCCCACGGACGGTATCCTCCACACTTTCTTCGTGCCCTTCGTGTTCTTCGTGGTTTTTCATTGGGCTCCCTGCGCGGAATGGCGGCCTCACTCGGACGGTTTTGTTGGGAGGGCCAGTGCTTTGGTCAAGGCTTTGACACCGCCGACCACGGGCAACTCGACCGACGTCGCGTCGAGATCGATTGTCAACTCGGTGCCCGGCTTGGGCCAGAGAGTGAAGTCGCGGTCGCTTGAAAAAATCATCAAGCCGATCTGTTGGCCCTTGGGGATGATCTGGTCGTCGGGCTGAAGGTCGAACGTCATCTCGTAGAATTGTCCCGGCACGAGCGGCTCACTCTCCGTGAGCGACCGATAGTTCTGTGGGTCGGCCCAACCGCGGGTGATGATGTTGTCGGTGATCTTCGCGTTCCTGCTTTCGTTCCACGGCAGAGAAACCAGCCAGACCGATAGGTTGGCCGCCGGTTTGTTGCTGGCCACTCTGATCGTGATGGCGGCCGTGCCGGACAGATGGACCGCCTCGACCAACTCGGGCGTAACGTACATCAGCCGGTGATTGGTCCATTCCGCTTGTGCCAGTGCGGCACCGTCGAACGAAAAGTTGTCCAACAGGGTCTCGGTCCCCTGTTTGCATCTCGCGGTCGTACTCAACTCTCCCCGCTGCGGGCTGCCCGAGGAAAGATGCAACGCGACCGGTGCTGCGTCGGGATTCGGATAGTCGTCGTAGGGAGTC